>JBDZVK010000209.1:3026-4960 GCA_040255725.1 Actinomycetota bacterium | reverse complement strand
CACGAACGAGTCCCGGTCACGACGTCGAAACCGATCAGCCCCGTAGGTGTTGAACCACCGATTCTACACGGTCACCGCAGGGATTTCACCGGTGGCCGTCGGTGCCAGGCCGATCGCGTCACCCGGTGGTCCGAGGTCCACCGAGTCGGGTCCGGGCGGGTCGTCGGCCGGATCGGACGGGGGACGCAGGTCGAACGTCGCGGCCAGCGCGAGCGCGACGAGCGCGCCGCCGCCGAGCACGGCCTCGATCGACGACAAGTCCATCAACCAGCCGCCGATCAGCCCACCGATCGGAACGACGCCACCGAAGCCCATGATCCACCAGGCCATGACCTTGCCCCGGTCGGCGTCGTCGATCTTCTCCTGGAGCACCGTCGACAGCGAGGTGATCACCGCGAAGTAACAGACGCCCACGGCGAGCACGGCGACGTAGGCCATCCACGTGACCCGCAGCACCCCGAAGATCGTGAGCAGCACGGCGAAGCCGGCCATCGCCCGGCGGGTGAGGGCCGCCTTGTCGGCCTGGGCGAACACGGTGCCGATCGACAGCGCCCCGATCACGGCGCCGACGCCGAAAGCTCCGTACAACAGCCCGTACGCGGTCGACTTGGGATCGATGCCGAAGTGGCGATCGGCGATCGACGGCATCTGGGTGATGAACGGCAGACACAGCAGTGAGAACGCGGCGACCACGATCAGACACTGGGCGACCACCCGGTCGGCGCGGGCAACGGTGATGCCTCCCACCAGGCGGCGCCAGCCGGTCGCCCCGGCGTCGGGCGGGTCGGGGAGGGTGACGCGCAGCAGCACGAAGATCACCGCCAGATAGCTCAGCGCGTTGAGGTGGAACACCCAACCGGCGCCGATGCCCGCGTACAACACACTGCCGATCGCGGGGCCCACCACGCGCGACGCGTTCATCTGCACCGAGTTCAGCGAGATCGCCCCGGAGATGTCGCGCCGGGGCACCAGCACGGGCAGGATCGCCGAGAACACCGGTGCGTACAGCGCGTTGCCCACCCCGATCAGGAAGACGATCCCGACCAGCGCCGCTTTCGACGGCGAATCGGCGAACGCCAGAAAACCCAGTGCGAGCGACCCGATGCCCTGCTCGGCGGTGAGCACGATCAGCAGCTTCTTGCGGTCGAAGCTGTCGGCGAGCATGCCGCCGAGGGTCGAGAACAACAGCAGCGGGCCGAGCTGTGCGAAGGCCATGATGCCGACGAACACGGCCGAATGGGTGAGGTTGTAGGCCAGGGCACCGAGCACGACGTTCTGCATCCAGGTGCCGATGCTCGAGGTGAACGCGCCCAGGTACACGAGGCGGAAGGTCTGGTGTTGCCAAGCCGCCCGGGCGCTGCCCGGCGTGGGCAGCTTCTCGGGGTTTTCGGGGGTCCGGGTCGGATCGACGGCGTCGTCGGCGTACCCGGAAGCGCCACTTTCCAGGGGCTTGTCGATCTTGACCACGTGGTCAAGATTATGAGCGGGACACGATTCGGGGCCATTCGGCGGCCGCCCCGCAGCCGGGCGACCCCCACCCGACGCGCACTCTGGGAAGACCCCGACCCGCCCCGCTTTCCGGGAAGTCCCCGACCCGCCCCGCTTTCCGGGAACTTGTCGCAGTTGTGGCCGGATACCGGGAGTAGGTGCGACGAGTTCCGGCGGGGCGTTCGGCTGGGTGGGACGTTCCGGGAACTTGTCGTAGTTGTGGCCGGATACCGGGAGTAGGTGCGACGAGTTCCGGTGGGGTGGGAGGCAGTGCGACGGGTTCCGCGGTGGCCGCTCTCCCGTCAGAGGTCGGGCAGGCCGGCCACGGCCGCCCGGAGCGCCGGCTTGTCGACCTTGCCGTTGGCGTTGTGGGGAAGGGCGTCGGTGATGAACACCCGTCGGGGTCTGGCGAACCCGGCCAACTGGTCACCGACGTGGCGACGGAG
>JBDZVK010000209.1:1680-2926 GCA_040255725.1 Actinomycetota bacterium | reverse complement strand
GCCGTCGCCGACCCCGACGCCGACCGGGCTGTGCGGACCGGCCGTAGCGAGCACGATGACCGCGGTGACCGCTTCTCCCCAGTGTGGGTCGGGCGTGCCGATCACCGCGACGTCTGCGACGAACGGATGGGATCGCAGCGCGTCCTCGACCTGACGCGACGCGACGTTCTCACCGCCGGTGACCACGATGTCCTTCGCCCGGTCGACGATGTGGACCAGACCGTCATCGTCGACGGTGGCGACGTCGCCGGTGTGCAACCAGCCGCCGTCGATCGCACCGGCCGTGGCCTCGGGGTCGTCCAGGTAGCCGGCGCACACCTGGCTGCCCGCGACGAGCAGCTCGCCGGCCCGGCCCGGGGGCACGTCGTGCGCCGTCTCGTCGACGACCCGAACGGCAACGCCAGGGCCGGCATACCCGGCGGCATGCAGGAGGCGCCGCTCGCCGCCGAGGCCGCGACGGTGGTCGGCTGGTGAGAGGAAGATCGCGTTGCCCGACAGTTCGGTCGAGCCGTAACCCTGCGCGAAGTCGCAGCCGAACACGTCATGGGCCTCGCGCAGCAGGCCTTCGGGCATGGGTGCGGCGCCATACGCGATCGTGCGCAGCGTCGCCGGTGGCGAGAGGCCCGGGTCGTCGGCCAGGGCGCCGAGGAGCATGCGCAGCATCGTCGCTGCGAGCGACATCGCCGTCACGTCGTGGCGGTGGCACAACTCGATGATCCGACAGGCATCGAACCGGTCGGGCAGCACCACGGGACGTCGGCGGGCGTGCGCGTGGAGCACGTTGTACGCCGCGACATGGAACAGCGGGAACGGATACAGGTACACCTCGTCGTCGGCCAGCGGCCTCGCCGCGGCGGTCGTCGCCACGGCCGCCGCCAAAGACGCGTGGGTGAGGAGCACCCCTTTGGGTCGGCCCGTCGAACCGGAGGTGAAGATGATCCACGCGACCGCGTCGGGGTCAGACCCCTCGACCCCGTTCGGATCGTCGGCTGAAGATCGCCGTCGCGCCGCACGTGCGCTCGACGACGGCGCAGCGGACGACGGCCTGGCCGACGACTCGGCCGTGTCACTGTGTCCGGAGTCGACCGCCGGCGGTCTCTGCGTCGCGGTGCTTTCGGGGGAAGACCATCCGTCGACGTCGACCCCGTCGTGTGGTGAGTTCGGATCGTCGGCCCGAAGTCCTTCTGTCGAGGATCGGGCGCGGTCGGCTCTGCCGGGGGACGACCATCCGTCGATATCGACCCGG
>JBDZVK010000209.1:0-1580 GCA_040255725.1 Actinomycetota bacterium | reverse complement strand
CGACACGGCGTCCTTCTGCCGAGGATCGAGCCCCGTCGGTGAGTTCGGCGAGCGAAATCGTCGGGCCCGGAAACCCGTCCACCTGATCGCCGAGGAGCAGCGCCACGTCGGCTCGGCGAAGCTGATCCGCCAGCTCGCGATCGGCCAGGCGGAAGTTGAGCGGCACGAGCGTACGGCCCGAAACCGGCACGGCGTAGAGCAGGGCGAGAGCCTCGGCCGAGTTCGACGTGTGCACACCGACCCGTGCCCCCGGCGGCGTGCAGGCGGCCACGGCGCGTGCCTGGGCATCGACCAGGTCGGCGAGCGCCGCCACGGTGAAGGTCCGATGTTCGGTGATCAGTGCCGTGGCGCCGGGATCGTCGGCGCACCAGTCGGCGAGGATCCCGCCCAACGTCGTGAACCGTCGGGGTGCCGACACTTCTTCGGTCCGGGCCGCTCAGCGCGCCGCGCGGCGGTTCGCGGCGGCCATGGCCCGTCGGGCTTCGCGGTCCGCGTCACGCTTGGCGATCAACTGGCGCTTGTCGTGCTGCTTGCGGCCGCGTGCCAGGGCGACATCGACCTTGACACGCCCGTCCACGAAGCGCAGCGCGAGTGGCACGAGGGTGAGACGTTCGGTTGCGAGGCGCATCGAGAGCTCATCGAGTTGACGACGGTGGACCAGCAGCTTGCGGTCGCGGTCGACGAGGTGGCCGGTGTGGTCGGCCGCGTGCGAATAGGGCGAGATGTGCAGCCCGATCAGCCAGAGTTCGCCGTCGACGATGCGGGCGTATGCGTCGGCCAAGGTCACCTTGGCTTCGCGGAGCGACTTCACCTCGCTGCCGCGCAGCACGATCCCGGCTTCGATCTCGTCGAGGATCTCGAAGTCGCGCCGGGCCTGGCGGTTGGTGGCGATCACCGGCGATCGTCTGGCGTTCTTGGTGGCCATGGGACCGCCCACGCTACCCGCCTCACCAGACGAACTCCGGGGCGCATGGGGCGTATGGACCCTGATTTCGCGCGGCATTCGGCAAGCGGTCGGCCCATCGCCGGGCGCCGGTGAGGATTCGGCCGACGCGACGACGGTCGCCGCTCCGCAGGGACGGAACTTCGGGGCGACACGGTGCTCCCGAGCCCCGGGGTGCTTCGACGTTGCGGTGGGCGGGCATGGGGGATGGAACACTTGGGACATGTCGAGCGATCAACGCGCGCCCGGTGCCGCGACGCCGGACCGTTCACCGGGCGCCCCCGCGGTGCGCCTCGCCGACGGCCCGCCGGTCCAGCTCGACGCCGACGCCCACGACGCGATGGTCGCCCACGCGCTCGCCGGCTACCCGCTCGAGGCGTGTGGACTGCTCGGCGGCGTACCCGGATCGCAGCGGATCGACGCGTTCAGCCCGGCCCGCAACACCGACGAATCGGCGAAGACGTACTCGATCGGGCCGAACGGGTTCGTCGACGCCGAGGCGATGTTCGCCCCCCGCGGCCTCGAGATCGTCGGGGTGATGCATTCGCACACGCACACCGACGCGTATCCGTCGCCGACCGACGTCGACAAGGCCGACAACCCCCTCCTCGAAGGTTGGAAGTACGTCATCGTGTCG
>JBDZVK010000208.1:0-5006 GCA_040255725.1 Actinomycetota bacterium | reverse complement strand
AGGACGATCGTGACCGCCGTGAGCAACGCGGCGACGACATGACGCGATTTCATCCGGAGAATCCTACCGGGCGGACCGCTCGGCTCGACAGCGCCCGCGCCGCCGGGCGTCGGCACCGGTCCGCGTCGTCATCCGGGGGCGAGGTCGGCCTCGACGTCGGGATCGTCCTCGGGATTCACCTCTTCGAGGGTGCGGTGCGCGGTCTCGGGGTACGCGAGCCCCAGGAGCACGGCCACGAGCACCGGTCCGGCCAGCATCACACTCATCGCCGGGCCCATCCGACCCCACTGGTCGACGAGCGCTCCCACGGTCAGCAACCCGACGCTCGATCCGGCCACGGCCGCGACCTGCAGGATGCCGTTCGCCTTGCCGCGCAGCGCGGTCGGAAACAGTTCGGGCCCGTACACGGCGATCGCCGGCACGGCTGCGCCGCCGAGGATCGTTCCGGCGAGCGTCCAGATCCACATCGGCCAGCCGTGACTGAAGAACCCGAGCAGCACCAGGATCGACCCGCCGAGCACCCCGACGCCGCCGACGAGCCGTCGTCCCCGGGTGTCGGCGAGGCGTCCTCCGAACGCGACGCCGAGCGCGGCGGGGGTCGAGGTCAGCACCGTGAACAACGAGATCCTGGCGGCCGAGAAGTCGCGTTCGTGGTCGAGGAAGGTGTTCTGCAACTGCGAAGCGGGCGTCGCGAACAGCGCCGCGGCGAACAGCGCGGCGCCCACGAGCAGCAGCCGTCCGCCGTGGCCGGTGAGCGCGACCTTGGTCGTCCGGCGGATGAACCGGCGGGTCTCGGGCAGGACCCGGGAGAGGCGAAACAGCGGGTACAGCCCGATGAGGGGGATCACGTACAGCCAACGCCATCCGCCCGCCGAGGTGTCGGCGAGTGGCAGGAACCACACGCAGATCCCGGCGCCCAGGCCCGCTGCAAGTGTCATCACGCCGACCGCGTAGGCCCGCGAAGAGCGGGGCATCTCCTCGGCGGCGACGATCGCCAACAGGATCGCCGCCGCGGTCGAGAACGCCCGTGACACGGTCTGGGTGACCGCGAGGGTCCACATCGAGGTGGTCAGCGCGCTGAACGCGGCGGTCACACACGACGCGGCGATCGACACGAGCAGCAGTTTCCGGCGTCCGCGCCGGTCGGCGACCGCCACGATCACCAGCGACCCGAGCACCCCGATACGCACGGCGGCGAGCACGCCGCCCTGATCGCCGGTAGTGGCACCGAACTGGTTCGCCGAATAGGTGATCGTCTGCGAGATGATCGTGCCGAGGTAGCCGGTCACCACGCTGAGGGAGCTGATCGTCGCGAGCACGATCGCGGCGCGGGCGTCCAGGCGATCGGGGGGCAGCCACGCCGGGGTCCGCCCCGCTTCGGGCGGGACGGCGCCGACCGCGAGGCGACGGTGCCGGCGGACGACCCTGCGGCGCAGTGGCCGGCTGAAGAGCAGTCCCCAGAACGGGACGGCCAGGCGAAAGGTCGTGGTCTCGGTCACGAGCGGGTCACCGTCGCCGGAACGGTCGACGGTGACCTCGCGGTGCCAGTCGTGGAACGGACCTTCGGCGAGGACGAACGTCCCGTCGCCGGTGCGGTTCTCGGTGACCAGATCGTCACGCGGCGCGTAGAAGGCCGCCAGGTGTTGTTCGGCCACCCGGGAGCGGCACGTCACGGTCGTCACCTGGGGCGTTCCTCCGGGGTCGTGGGCGGGACGAGGACCGGCCGGTCCTCCGCATGACCCGACCGTCGGCACCGCCACGGTATCGCTCGAAGATCATGCCGGAAGGTTGCTCGGCAGCCGGGCGGTCGTGCGGGGGCATGGTTGAATGGTCCGATGTCAGATGGACCCGACCGATCGACCCGGTGACCGTGACGACGGAGGAATCCGTGATCGAAGTGGCCGAGAGCGGGCCGCTCGAGGGCGAGGTCGTCGTTTCCGGCGCCAAGAACTCGGTGCTCAAGCTCATGGCGGCGTCGCTGCTGGTCAGGGGACGGACGGTGCTGCTGAACGTTCCCGACATCACCGACGTGGCCGACATGGCCGATTTGTTGCGCGCCATGGGCTGTGCGGTGACCCGCGACGGCGACCGGATGGTCATCGACCGTCCCGACGACCTGACCCCCGAGGCGCCCTATGAACTGGTCGAGTCGATGCGTGCCTCGATCGAGGTGCTGGGTCCGCTGCTCGCCGGGGTGGGACGGGCACGGGTGGCGCTGCCCGGCGGCGACGACTTCGGCCATCGACCGATCGACCTGCACCTCGAGGCCTTCGCGTCGATGGGCGCCCGCATCGCCAGCGAACACGGCTACGTCGAGGCGACCGCCGAGCGCCTCGTGGGCACCGAGGTGAACCTGGAGTTCCCGAGCGTGGGTGCCACCGAGAACGTGATGATGGCCGCGACGCTCGCGAAGGGCACCACCGTCATCGAGAACGCGGCGCGCGAACCGGAGCTGTCGGATCTGGCATCGATGTTGAACCGTATGGGCGCGAACATCACTGGGATCGGCAGTTCGCGCCTGGTCATCGAGGGAGTCGAAGCGCTCAGCCCGGTCGAACACACGGTGATCCCCGATCGGATCGAGGCGGCGACGTTCCTCGTCGCCTTGGGCGTGACCGGTGGCGAGTTGACCCTGGTCGGGGCTCGCCACGATCACATGGACATGCTGATCACGAAGCTCGGTAGCACCGGTATGCGGGTTTCGCCGACCGACGACGGCCTGTGGGCGATGGCCCCGGAACGGCCGAAGGCGATCGACGTGTCGACCCTGCCGTACCCGGGCGTCGCGACCGACTACAAGCCGCTGCTCGTCGCACTGTTGTGCGTCGCGGACGGCACCGGCATCGTCACCGAGAACATCTTCGGCGGGCGCTTCCGGTACGTGTCCGAACTCGTGCGCATGGGTGCGAACATCCGCGTCGAGGGTCACCATGCGGTCGTGCGGGGTTGCGAGCGTCTGTCGGCCGCGCCGGTCCGCGCCCCCGACATCCGTGCCGGGGCCGCGTTGGTGCTCGCAGCGCTGCGTGCCGACGGGGTGACCCGGATCGCCGATGCGCACCACATCGACCGTGGCTACGAGGACTTCGTGGGCAAGCTCGCCCGCATCGGCGCGACGATCCACCGGATCGACTGAACCGGCCGCGTCGGCTCAGACGGGTTCGGAACCCGGGCGTGGCTTGCGGGGCGGTGGGGTCATGTCGACCCGGCCGTCGCGGTCGGCCCGGTGGTTCGCCAGGGCGAGGATCGCCGCGAACGCGCCGAGGGGAATGCACACCAGCACCATCGAGAGCCAGTCGCTCTGGTGGGCCAGCACCAGCATGGCCGAGAACACGGGCTCCATCATCTCAGCAGCACCAGGGTCCACACAACGCCGCTGAGCACCAGCAGGGCCATCGCGCCCAGCGAAGCGGTCCAGGCGCGGTTGCGGGCCCGGGCCGAGGTCGTGCCGTCCGCGGCCCGTTCGGTCGAGGCGTGGCCGACCATTCCCAGCGCCGCCACGTGACCGGCGAGGATCACGCCGGCCTTGACCAGACCTTGGGCGAACGGCGAGAGCGGTTCGTTCGACACCTGCCAGTACACGGTGCCGAACAGGTTCCATCCCCGGGCGAACGGATCCGACAGCAGCACCACGATGTTCTGGGTCTGGGTGAGTCCGATCGCGACCGCCTGGGCGAGGAGCACGCTTCCGGCGACCGGCCCGAGCACGGCGGCGAGAGGGCGACTGCCCGGTTCGCCGCGGGCACGCTCGACCAGGCGTTCGGCGCCGCGCCACAGCACGAAGATCGCCGTGGCGATGACGATCGCGATCGCCATGACCCAGATCGTCTCGTCGAGGCCGCCGTCGAACCCGATGTCGGTGACGAACCAGTTCATGGTCGCCACCCGGTTCGCGCCGAGCGCACCGAGCAGCATCGCGGCGATCAGGCCGGTCCGGAGCCTTGTCGACTTCGCGCGGGTGCGCGCACGGGCCCGGCCCGGGCGGGTGATCGGTGCGGTGAGATCGAGCGCCGCGGGCAGCGGGTTCCAGGCACGCAGGGCCCGCAGCCCACCGCGGCGGGCGATGGTCGCCATCGCGACGCCGTAGAGCGTGAGGAAGACCGCGAGGTTGCGGGGTTCGTCACCGGCGATCCACGCGACCCAGATCACGACGTACGCCGCAAAGACCGGGACCGGTGCCCACCACGGGGTGGGCATGCGTCCGGCGTGGGCGTTCGGCGAGGTGCGTGCGAACACGACGAAGGGATCGACGGCCTCCCAGCACCAACCGAAGGCGAGCGCCACCCAGCCGCCCAGCGACCACAGCATCCCGATCAGGGCGAGGGTCGCGATGTTCTGGGTGAGGACCGACGGCCCGAACCAGCAGAACGCGACGAGGATCCAGAACAGCACCGCGGAGACCACCTGGGCGACGGTCCAGAGCCGACCGGTCGGCGCCGCTGCGTCCGTCGAGGAGGCGCCCTCGTCGAACCGACCGGTCGGCGCATCCGATTCGGCGACGTCGTGCCGCGGTCGCGCCCGGGGGACGTGCCGGTTGCGTGAGATGAGGATCACGATCACCGAGATGGCGAACACGGCGTAGGCCAGCGCCCAGGCGGGCAGGTCCAGTGCCGCGCTCGCACTCGCGGCGAAGTGGGCCAGCAACATGGCCGCTCAGCCTAGGAGCCGTCGTCGGCACCGGATCCAACCGGCGGTGCGGGCGACCACGTCGGTGGCGGCGGACGTCGCCGGCACGGGCGGACGAGCAATTCAGACAAAGTTGATCGGATTGGTCGGGAATAGGTAGGTTGACGCCATGCCGACGACGACCCGCGCCAAGGGCCCCGCGAAGGAACCACCTTCCTGGGACCTCATCCTCAAGCGAAACGCCATCGAACGGCACAAGAAGGAGAAGTTCCCGCTCGACATCATCGACGAACTTCCCGACATGATCGCCAAGGGCTACGAGGCGATTCCCGAGGAGGACGTCGTCTTCCTCAGCTGGTACGGGCTGATGCACGACAAGCCCA
>JBDZVK010000207.1:0-5015 GCA_040255725.1 Actinomycetota bacterium | reverse complement strand
CCCCGCTGAGCACTTCGCCAGGTACGACACCGCCGACTACCTCGACGACCTCGAACCGGCTGCCTACCTGGAAGCCGCGATCGAACAAGCCAACGAAGACCCCCCACTCATCCCGGTAGCCCTTGGCATGATCGCCCGCTCGGGCAACATCAGCGAACTCGCCCGCCGGGTCGGCATGAGCCGCGAGGGCCTGTAAAAGGCGCTCTCCGAGGGCGGCAACCCGAGCTTCGTGACCGTCATGAAGGTCGCGGCCACGCTCGGCCTCAGAATCAACCTCGAACCGGCGGCGTGACGCCGCGACCAACGGTCCCGCACCGCCGCCGATCGCCCAGACGCCGGGGTACGCGTCGACAGAAGGCCCCCGTCGACCAACTCACGCTGAGCGAGCCGGTCCCAGGGGCTCGAAACCCTCTTGCGGCACAGCGCCGGTACGAGACCCACCGGTGGCACCGCGACCACGTGCACCGCCGGCCCGTCGGTGTCACTACCCACCGCTACCCTGTGGGTGTTCATCAAGACGGTCCGAGAGACCCGGCTCTGCGACGACCGGGCAACCGACGCACACGCGGCGCACGGTGCCAATGCCGGGAACGATGAGGAGGCCACCATGGCTGACAACGCCCGCCCCGGCAACGACCGGCTCGAATTCCCCCGCTACGACTGGGTGTACCGCTGCGATCTCGGACTCGGAGGAGTCACCCCGGGACACCGCAGCACCCGGTACGACGGTCACACCATCCCCTACCAGGGCACGAGAAGCATCCGCACCGGGGCACGCTGGTGCTCCCGAGCGTGGCTGCGACGCACCGACACCGGCGTTCGTGGCCCCTCCATGTCTCGTCAGACCGGTATCTCGCGCATGGGCATGCGGATCAAGGGCGTCGTCACCGGCGGGGTGATCGCGGTCGTCCCCGACGACGAGGTCGAAACCGCCGCACGCCTAGCCGCCCGCCTGGTCACGCCACGCGCCCACACCGACGGCGTGGGCGTCGACGAGTGGTCGATGGCCCTGGTGCGCGAACCACAACGCACCCGCATCGCCGTCGCGTTCGGCCACCTCACCCCCGACGTCCGCCAGCACCTGCGCAACGAGCTCGACGTCGAATGGTTCGTCTCCTTCAGCGAGCGCTACGTTTCCGGCCAGGTCCACACCCACGACAACTTCCGCGTCGAAACACCCGACGGGGCCCACTCCACGTGGCGCCTCGGTTCGATCCACCACGACCACGAAGCCGTCCCCGACCGCCTCGTCGAGGCCGCGCGCGCCGCCAAAGGACGACGCCGGCCGAACCGCTCCGGCACGGGCCGCTCCCCGGCGGCGCTCACCGGCAACAACTCGTACCGGCCGCTCGAACCCGACGAACGCCACGATGCCGACCCGGCCCCCGACCATTGACCGTCACCGGTCTTCCTTGTAATCCACCATTCTTTCTCATATGGTGGACACATGGCCCTGAACATCAAGGACCCCCAGACCGACGGCCTCGCCCGGGAGCTCGCGCAGGCGACCGGGGAGAGCATCACCGTCGCCACGCGACACGCCATCGAGGAGCGGCTTGCTCGCGTGCGAGCCCGCGCCCTGATCGAGCCACGCAATGACGAGATCCGCGACCTCATCGCCCGAGGCCGCAGCCGGCCGATGCTCGACGACCGCACCGCGGAGGCCATCCTCGGCTACGACGCCGACGGAATCCCCGCGTGACGATCACCGTCGACACCTCGGCGCTGGTCGCCATCGTGCTCGGCGAGCCCGACGCCGAGCGGTACGCATCGGTCCTGACCCACAACGCCGGGGACGTCGACGTCAGCACCGCCACCCTCGTCGAGACGTCCATCGTGCTCGTCGCCAAGCAAGGCGATGCCGCAGCCGACGACCTGTCCCGGCTCCTCGAGATCACCGGGGCCGAAACGGTCCCGGTCGACGTCACCCACCAGCGGGCCGCGGTTGCCGCGTGGAAGCGCTTCGGAAACGGCCGTCACCCGGCCGCGCTGAACCTGGGCGACTGCTTTTCCTACGCACTCGCCAAGACCAGCGGCGCCGCGTTGCTCTACAAGGGCGACGACTTCTCCCAGACCGACATCCCCGCTGCACTCTGACCCCCGCGGTGGCGTGACCCTGGGCGTCAACGCCCTCGCCGGCACCGCCGCCGGTAGATTCTCGGGCGCCGGTCCGCCGGCGCGTCTCACGTCGAGGGCCAACCATCGAGGACCCGCCACCGTGGAGAAGATCATCTCCATCCTCACCGGGGCCGACGGCGACCGGCTGCTGGCCGGCACCGACTCTCTGACCGCGGCCGGCGCCACGAAGATCCAGATCAACGTCGTCGACGACGCCGTCACCCCGGCGGACGGCCAGCGCATGGTTCACGCAGCCCCTGCGCCGAACGCGTTCGTGTCGCTGTGGCTGCCCACCGTTCACGCGCCGACCCGTGAGCCCGTCGATGTGGCCGTCCGGGCCGCCGCGGGCGACGGGGCCCGCCCCACCGCCTACCTGGTCACCGAGTCGTGCCCGCTCGACGCCGACGCAACCCATCCCGTCGAGTTGGGCCACCGTACCCCCGGGTTCGCCCAGATCGCCCTGCTGCGCCGCCCGGCCGACCAGTCCCACGGCGACTTCCTCGCCGCCTGGCTCGACCACCACCCCCGGACACCACCGCGCGACCAAACCATTGCACGCCCCATGACGAACCTGTATCGTTGATCGATCGACGGTGAGGTCACCGCCGATCGCGGAGACTCCAAAAGGGCGGTAGGTCATGTCTCTCACGATCCGACCGGGACTGCACGTCGAGGCGGTGGACGACGGCTACCTGGTGCTGCGACCGGGTTCGGACCACGTGCTGCGCCTCACCGGCGATACTGCCGAGGCGTTCGACGCGGCGCGTGCCGGGGTCACCCATCCTGCGGATCGCCTCGTCCCCGCGCTGGCCGGCCTCGTCGAACTCGGTGTGGTCACCACCGACACCTGGTCACGGCGTCGGATCCTGCAGCTCGGCGGCGCGGCCGCGGCCGCAGGCGTGGCCGTCGTCGCACTCCCTTCCCTCGCCGCGGCAACATCCCCCGGCACCAGCGTGCCACCCACCACCACGACCCCGCCGTCGACGACCGCTGCGGCGTCCACCACGACCACCACCACCGAACCGCCACGCCCGACCCGGACCGTCTACTTCATCAGCGGCACCCAGGTGTTCTCGGTGCCCACAACCGGCGGCACCCCGTCCTCGGTCGTCACCGGGCTCTCCTTCCCGCTCAGTCTGGTCCTCGACGGCTCGACCTTCTACATCTCCGAGAACGCCATCGGGCAGATCTCCACGGCACCGCTCGCCGGAGGCGTCGCGTCGGCGCTGGTCACCGGACTCGCCGCTCCATGGGGCATCGACGTCGCCGACGGGCTCATCTACATCCCCGAGGCGCCGACCCAGTCCGTCGTGACGATCCCCACGACCGGCGGAACCCAGACCACGGTCGTCAGCGGCATCGTCGACCCGCTTTGGGTTGCCGTCGACAACGGCGTCGTGTACATCGCCGACTCCAACCAGGGGCAGATCCTGAAGGTCGCCACCGGAGGCGGTCCCGTGACGACCTTCCTGTCGGACCTCCATTCGCCGTACGCGCTCACCGTCGCGGACGGTGTCCTGTACTTCTCCGACTCGGTCGACGGCACCGTGTCGTCGGTTCCGGTCACCGGGGGCACCCCGACCCTGGTGGCGAGTGGCTTCGACCGTCCCAACGGCCTCGCCGTCGCTGACGGCATCCTCTACGTCTCCGACACCTTCCACGACCGCATCGCCACCGTGCCCGTCGGCGGGGGAACCGTGACCGACCTCGTCAGCGGCGTCACCTTCCCGCACGGGCTCGTCGTGGTCTGACGGCCGGCCCGGCCGGGCGCGGTCACGGTCGCAACTGCACCTCGACGCAGTCCGGGCTCTGGGCGGCGACCGTCGCGAACGCATCGGCGACGTCGTCGAGGGCGAAGGAACGGGTGAAGATGCCGTCGGCGCGCAAGGTGCCGTCCTGGATCAACGGCAGGCCCCGGCATTCCCACGCAGGGAGCGCGTTCACGGTGTGGCCGCGCCGCGGACGCGCTCGGCCACCGACGCCAGGGCGTCGAGTTCGCCGTCGTCGAGCCGATCGATGAACACCCGACGGACCTCGGCGACGTGCAAGGGTGCAGCGGCGTCGATCGCCCGGCGGCCCGCCTCGGTGATGGCGATGATCACGCCGCGACGGTCCTCGGGACAGCTCCGACGCTCCACCAGGCCACGGGCCTCCATGCGACGGAGCTGGTGCGAAAGACGGCTCGCCTCCCACTGGAGCTTCTCGGCGATGGCGAACGAGCGGAGCTCGCCCTCGTCGGCCTCGGTGAGCGTCACCAAGACCGCGTAGTCGGCGAGCGACAGATCCGAGTCGCGTTGGAGCTGGGCCGCCAACGCCCGGTTCACGGTCGCGTGCAGGTCGAGGAAACCCCGCCAAGCGCGCTGTTCGCGTTCGTCCAACCATTCGATTCCGTCTGCCGCCATCACCGCAACGTACCTCCTCGTCTCCTCCGGCTCAGGCGTCCTTGGTGGCGGCAACGTCGAAGGTGAGCGTGACCTTCTCGCTCACGAGCACCCCACCCGCTTCGAGCGCGGTGTTCCAGTTGACGCCCCAGTCCTTGCGGTTCACCTCGAGCGAACCCTCCAAGCCGACCCGCGTATTGCCCCAGGGATCGGTGACCGGCCCGGTCAGCTCCAGATCGAAAGTGACCGGCTTGGTGGTCTCCTTGATCTTCAGGTCGCCGGTGACCCGGAAGTGTGTTTCGTCGAGTGCCTCGATCGACGTCGAGGCGAACGTGATCTGCGGGTGGTTCGGCGCGTCGAAGAAGTCGTTGGTGCGCAGGTGTTCGTCACGCTGTTCGACGCCGGTGTCGACGCTGGCGACGTCGATGGTGACGTCGATCTTCGACTTCGACGGATCGGAAGCGTCGAGGTGGCCGGTCGCGGTGAACTCGTCGAAGGTGCCACGGACCTTGGTGA
>JBDZVK010000206.1:0-5040 GCA_040255725.1 Actinomycetota bacterium | reverse complement strand
GCGTACCAGTGGGCGAACGCCGGGGGGCAGACCGCATCGTCGGATCCGGTCACGAACCGCGCCGGAACCTCGATGGTGCCCAGGTCGACCCCGGACGGGCCGAGCTGCACGCCCACGTCGCGGATCAGCCCCGCCGGCCCCGAGCGGACCGCGTCGCACACCGCCGCCGCCATGTGGACGTCGGCGCCGGGAACAGCCGAGAGTGCGGTGTCGCCGGCTTCGCTGCGATGTTCCAGCGCCGCCGCCGGGGTGGCCGGGTCGGGGACGAGCAACGGCGCGATCATCTCGGCGGCGAGTTCGGCACCGAGTTCCTCGGCCGTCTCGACCATGCCCATTCGGGTGTCGCCCGCGGCTTGGCGGACCTCCCGGTCGGCGAACGCTTCGAAGGGGACGAGCCCACCGACGGCGGTCACCGACTGCACCCGTGCCGGCGCGGCAGCGGCCGCGCCCAGCGCCCAGATCGTCCCGGCCGACCACGCCAGTAGCGGCGCCTCGGCGACGCCGAAGTGGTCGAGCAGCGCGGCGAGGTCCGCGGCGAAGCCGAGCGGAGTGACGGCCGGGTCGGCGGTGGAGTGGCCGAAGCCGGGTCGGTCGACGGCGATCAGTCTCACCCCGAGACCGGCCGCGATCGTCGGATCGGGATGTCGGGCGAGGCGGGAGTCGGGGGTGCCGTGCACGAGCAGGACGGTCGTGCCCGCCGGGTCGCCGTCGATGTCGGCGGCGATGGTGCGACGGGTACCCGGAACGGTGACGATCACGTCGGGAGGGGTGTCGAGGAGCTGTTCGACCAGCGTGATGTCGTCTGTCATCGTGCTCTTGCCGATCCGGTCGGTCGCGGCGCCGCACGCACGACGTCGGCCGCGCGTCCGGATCGACACGAGTATCGCAGGAGGCCGAGTATCGCAGGAGACCCGGGGTCGACGTCGGTGCCGAAGCGGGCGGATCCGACGGTCCGGCCGCGCCACGTCGGGGAACGGGCAGAATCAATGGCGTGATCCCGATCGTCACCCCGGAGGAGATGGCGGCGATCGACGCGGCCGCGCCAGAGCCGGTCGACGTGTTGATCGATCGGGCCGGTTGGGCGGTGGCCCGGGTCGCCCGCCGGCTGCTGGGCGGCACCTACGGCAAGCGGGTCGTGGTGATCGCCGGGCGGGGCAACAACGGCGCAGACGGCCGTGTCGCCGGTGAACTGCTCGCCCGACGTGGGGCGCGGGTGACGGTCGTCGATCCGACGGGCCGGCCCGAAGGCATGTCCGCGGGCGCCGCCGACGACGCAACCGGGCCGGTGACGCTGCCGCCGGGTGACCTGGTCGTCGACGCCGCCTTCGGCACCGGTCTGAGCCGGCCGTATGTCGCGCCTCGACCCGCCGACCCCGCGACGCCCGTGTTGGCGGTCGACATCCCCTCGGGCATCGACGGCCTCACCGGCGAACGCATCGGCGAACCGTTGCGCGCGGAGGTCACCGTCACGTTCGCGGCGCTCAAGCCGGGTCTGCTGTGCGGCGCCGGTCCCGCCACGAGCGGCGAGGTGGTCTGTGTCGACATCGGGCTCGACACCTCAGGCGCCCGGGCCTGGCAGGTGACCGGCGCGGACGTGGCCGGCTGGCTCCCCACCCGGTCACGCGGCACCCACAAGTGGCGGACCGCGCTCCGGCTCGTCGCCGGGTCACCGGGTATGACCGGGTCGGCCGACCTGGCGAGCGCGGCAGCGCTCCGGGCCGGGTCGGGCTACGTCCGCCGCTCCACGCCCGGGCTCGACCCGGCCGCACCCGGCACGGTGACCACCGGTCCGATCGAAGCGGTCACGACGGCGCTCGGCGCGGATGGTTGGGCCGACGAGGTGCTCGACGACCTCGACCGGTTCGGGGCGTTGGCGGTCGGCCCCGGCCTGGGTCGTGACCCGACCGTGGCCCGCCAGATCGCCGCGCTGGTGCGCACCGGGACGCCGTTGGTGATCGACGGTGACGGACTCCGCGCGCTCGGCGACGACGATCCGGCCGCGGTGCTCGGTGCCCGACCGGCCGATGCGCCGCTCGTCGTGCTCACGCCCCACGACGCCGAGTTCGCCGCTCTCGGCGGCGACGCCGACGCGCCCGACCGCTTCGCTGCGGTGCGGGCGCTCGCGGCCCGCACCGGGGCGATCGTGCTGCGCAAAGGACCGACCACGGTCGTCGCCAACCCCGGTGGAGAGGTGCTCGTGTCGACCGCCGGTGATGCCCGTCTCGCGACCGCCGGCACCGGCGACGTGCTGACCGGCGTCATCGGCGCGTTGCTCGCCCGCGGCGTCGATCCGTTCGAGGCCGCGGCCGCGGCCGCCTGGGTGCACGGCGCCGCGGGACGGCTCGGGCGCACGGTCGGGTTCGTCGCGTCGGATCTGCCCGAGTTGGTCGCCGCGGTGCTCGCGGCGCCCGACGGCGACGCGATGAGCGAAGATGGACCGGTCCCCGAAGACCCGACGAGGTGACCGAGATGTCCGAATCCCGCAGCGACACCGACGTCGACCGCGCTGTCGTCGCCGCCTACATGACCACCGACGTGGTGTGCCTCCGACACGACGACGCCGTGCCCGATGCGGTCCGACGACTGGTGGAGCGGGGCGTCGACGGCGCTCCCGTCGTCGACGACGACGAACGGCTGGTCGGCATGTTGTCGGCGTCGGACGTGATGGTGCAGGACGCCCACGTGCACCTGCCCACGATCATCACGTTGTTCGGCATGTCCGCGGAGCTACCCGGCCAGGCGGCGCGGTACGACCGCGACATCCGGCGCGCCCTCGCCTCGACGGTCGCCGAACTCATGGCCACCGAGCCGCGCACGATCCGCGCCGACGCCACGATGTCGGACGCGGCCACGATCATGCACGACGAGGACGTGTCGCGCCTCCCCGTCGTCGACGACATCGGCCGGGTGGTCGGCATCGTCGCCCGCGGCGACGTGTTGCGCTACCTGGTGGGGGCCGGTGGCGGCGCGGCCGGTGCGTGAGCCGTGGCGCGAGGCGCCCCTCACGGTCAGTCCCAACGAGGTCACCTACAACCGTGACGCGTGGGTGGTCGTCGACCTCGCCGCGATCGCCCACAACACCCGGGCGCTCGCTCGCTGGGTCGCCCCGGCGAAGCTGTGCGTGGTGGTCAAGGCCGACGGCTACGGGCACGGGGCGAGCCCGGTGGCGATGGCCGCGCTCGACGCCGGCGCCGACATGCTGGCCGTGGCGCTCGTCGACGAGGGCATCACCCTGCGCGACGCGGGGATCGACGCTCCGATCCTGGTGCTGTCGGAACCGCCGGTCACCTCGCTCGACGACGTCGTCGACTACGGGCTCACCCCGACGCTGTACCGCGGCGAGGCCATCGACGCAGCGGCGCGTGCGGCGCAGCGTGCGGGCACCGTGCTCGATGTGCACGTCAAGGTCGACACCGGCATGCACCGCGTCGGCGCCGCGCCCGGGGACCTGGTCGGCCTCGTCCGACGCGTGACCGATTCGCCGCACCTCGCCCTCGCCGGTCTGTTCACACATTTCGCGGTCGCGGACGAACCCGACCGTTCCTTCACCGACCGCCAGAGCGACCAGTTCGACGAGCTGGTGGCCGAGGTACGTCGGGCGGGCCTGCCCACGGGCATGGTCCACGCGGCGAACTCGGCGGCGACCATGCGCAAGCTCGCCGTCCACGATCTCGTGCGGTGCGGCATCGCGCTGTACGGCCTGGCGCCCTCACCCGCCGTCGACGACACGCTCGGACTGCGTCCGGCGTTGTCGCTGCGGGCCCGGGTGTCGTTCGCCAAGCGGGTCGCCGCCGGCGAGGGGCTCAGCTACGGCCTGCGGTACCGCCTCGACACCGAGTCGGTCGTCGCGACGGTGCCGTTGGGCTACGCGGACGGGGTTCGACGGATCCTCGGTCGCCGCGGCGGCCAGGTGCTCATCGGTGGTCGACGGTTCCCGATCGCCGGGACCATCACGATGGACCAGTTGTTGATCGACTGCGGGCCGGACGCCCGGGTGGAGGTCGGCGACGAGGTGGTCCTGCTCGGCACCCAGGGCGACGAGGAGATCCCGGTGCAGGAGTGGGCCGATCTGCTCGACACGATCACCTACGAGATCGTGTGCGGCCTGAGCCCGCGGCTGCCCCGGTTCCACCAGGGTCGGGAGCATCCTTGACGCAGTAACGTTGAGCGCATGCAACCGCGCACCCGTCGCCTCGTGACGCTCGCGCTGATCGGCGCAGGCGTCGCCGCTCTGGCCGGCCCCGGGCGGCGCCAGGCGGTCCGTCGGGTGACGAACCGGGTACGTCCAGACATCGATGACGACTGGTACGACCTGCCCGACGGGGTGACCGAGCGCGACATCCCGACCCACGACGGCGGTTCGGTGCACGTGCTCGAGACCGGGCGGGGACGCCCGCTGGTGCTGCTGCACGGGGTGACCCTGGCCGCCGAGGTGTGGGCGCCGATCATGCACCTGGCCGCGGAGGACTTCCGGATCGTGGCGCTCGACGTCAGGGGTCACGGTGCCTCGGTCGTCGGTGACGACGGGGTCGGCCGGGTACCCGCCGCGCACGATCTCGCCACGGTGCTCGAAGAACTCGACCTCACCGATGCGATCGTCATGGGCCATTCGATGGGCGGCATGATCCTGGGTCGCTTCTGCGGCGACTACCCGGACGTGCTCCGTGCGCGGGTCGCCGGTCTGGTGTTCATGGACACGGCCGTGTCGCAGCTCATCCCGCCGGGACTCGATGTGGCCGCCGACCGGGTCGGCGCGGCGATCCTCGCCCGCGAAGCCGCCGGCGCGGCCTCACCGAAACCTCATCCCGACATCGAGCTGTTGATGACCCGGGTCGCGTTCGGTGCCAGGCCGTCGGGGAAGGCGGTGCAGATCACCACCCGGCTCGGCCGCGACCTCGCGGACGAGTACCGGTCGAAGTTGTGGATCGACCTGTTCGCCACCGACAACCGCGACGGCCTCGCCAGGGTCACCCAGCCGGCGACGGTGATCGTGGGGTCGCGTGACGCGCTCACGCCGGTGTGGGCGGCTCGCCGGATCAT
>JBDZVK010000205.1:0-5061 GCA_040255725.1 Actinomycetota bacterium | reverse complement strand
GACACAAATGGCCCGAAATTGAAGGCGGCGCTAGTGGCCACCGGCTTGTTTGAGGTGCCGTAGACATCAGGCCTCGATGCAGGGCGACGTCAAAGCGAGTGATTTGATAGGCTGACCCGTGGTTTCGCGTCTGGACCGGCGCGGAGCGATGTGAGAACGGTAGCTTTTGAAGCTCGCCGCGGGATAAGTCGCGCGGTTCATAGGGTTGACGTGTGTCTAAGTCCTTGCCGTTCGTCCCGGGTGTTTCAGTCCGCATTGGCGGGTCGGTGAGTCCCAACTGTCGGTGGATGGCCAGCGAATCCCAACGGTCGGCGCACGGTCCGCGGAAGTGCATGGACACGGTCGACTTGAAGGTCCGGGTTCGGATTGCGGGGGGATTGGAGCGGACCGTGTGGCGGCGTCACACCTGGCAGCTTGGAGCTCAGGCCATGTCCGCGGCGACGTGGCGAGGTCCAGCACCTCCAGCTTGTGGCCGACCCCGGGTCTCCTTCCGTCCCTACGATCGGCTCGGCTTTCGTAGTGCCGGTTGGCGGCGCAATGATGCTGTTGGGTTCAGGGCCCGATGACCGTCGCGACGGGCAGCCCGACGGGCGTCGAAGTGCCGATGGTGGTGCCGTTGCCGAGTTCGCCGTGCCCGCTGGCGCCCCAGCAGTGGACGGTCCGGTCGATCGCGCGAGCGCAGGTGTGGTCGTGACCGGCGGCGATGGTGGCGACGTTCTGCAGATCGGTGACCGGCACGGGCGTGCCCGAGTCGTTGGTGGTGCCGTTGCCGAGTTGCCCGCTGTCGTTGGCTCCCCAGCAGTGGACGGTCCGGTCGCTGGTGAGGGTGACGGACTTCCGGAGACGATCACGTTTTCGGATGCGACGGCGAACGTGTCGAACACGTTCGATGCGGTCGGGCGGCTGACTGGGTCGTCTGGTGCGGTGGCCACGACCCGGGTGTTCGACACGTTGAGCCAAACCCTGTCGGTGACTCGTGCGGGGCGGACGGTGGCGTATTCTTATGATCGTCCGGGTAGAGTCGGGTCATTGACCTATCCCAATGGTGAGATCGTGGAGCGTGGCTATGATGTGGCGGGCCGATGGGTGAGTGTGTCTGATTGGGACGATCAGACCACGACGTTCGCCTATGACGCGGACGGGAACGTGTCGGAGATGGTGATGCCTAATGGGACCGAAACAGCCTGGTCGCGGGACGCGAACGGAGCAGTGGTCGGCATCGACTATTCGGGTGCTGATGGTGACCTGGCCGTGGTGGCACAGCGCGGCCAGAACAGTGAACTGTTGTCGCTGACGGCCGATGGTTCACCCTCGACGTGGGCGTATGATCCTGCCCAGCAGCTCACGGGCACGTCGAACCCGACGAGCAGCTACAGCTTCGACGATGCCGCGCACCCGACCAGGCTGGGCAGCCAACATCAGGCATTCAACGCGGCGGGGGAGTTGTGTTGGACCGGACCAGCCGCGGGGACGTGTGCCAGTCCACCGGCCGGGGCGACGGTCTACTCCTATGATGTGAACGGGCAGCGCACCGGCCGGGGAGCTGACAGCTTCACCTATGATGCGACCGGGATAATGACCACCGCGTCGACCGGCCAAGGCACAGCCGGCTACATCTACGCGCCGGACTCGTTGCGGGTGTCAAAAACGGTGGGGTCGACCACCACGGTGTTCGCGTGGGATGACACCACCGGGGTGCCCGAGTTGATCCAGGATGGGGACAACTACTACCTCTACGTGCCTGGTGGGATCCCGATCGAACGGGCCGGTGTGGACCCGACCAGGTGGTTGCACACCGACGCGACCGGGTCGGTGTTCGCGATCACCGACGCGACCGGCACGCTGACTGGATCGTGCGCGTACGATGCGTGGGGTAACCGGATCGGCCAGAACGGCGACCAAGTCGGGCTCGGTTGGCAAAGCCAATACCAAGACCCCGAAACCGGTCTCTACTACCTCCGTATGCGCTACTACGACCCGGCAACCGCACAATTCACCACCCCCGACCCCCTCGACGCACTCACCGCCGAACGATACGGCTACGCCGGAAACGACCCCATCAACAGGTCTGACCCGATGGGGCTAAAACAAGTGTGAGGTCGGTATCAATCCGCTCCGATGGGGTGGCAATGCGCAGGCCTGCGTAGCGGAGCACACGTCAGCGCCTGAGATCGTGGATGACGCGTGGGATAACACTGCTGGAAGCGTAATAGCGAAAGCCAACGACTCGGATTGGGGATCTGCGGCCGCGGGCTCATTTAACTTAGTATACGGATCATATAAGGTGTACTTGGGTGTCGAGATCGCCAGGCTCACTCCGATGTGCTCATACCTCGCATGGCTTTGTGGTGCTGTAGCGGCGTACGAATTGGGGACCGGGGCTCCCCGTGCTTGGCGTGGTATCGGCCAATTGAGAGACTTCTCGGAAGTCCCTAGCGCGCCGCCTGGACAAGATGGAATCGTAGATAATTGCTTACGATTTGGTAAGGGGGTATCACCAAAATTCAGTGGCGGGATATGGGATCTACTATCTGGTGCTCCATAAAGGGAAATCTGCCGCAAGTGCCTCGCGGGTTCCGCCTTCGATCTGGACTGATTGCCTTCATAGTGATCATTGGCGGATACTTTGTAAGCACTCTTATTGAGCTTCGAGTATCAGCACTATTGGGTGGCCTTGTATTTGTCATTGCGCTGATGGTACCAGGATATGTCTGGTGGCTATTCTCTCACGAGGCACGGAGCAACGGTCTCAGCGCATTCCGTGCTGTGGCGAGGGCGACTCGACGCACAATGGATTTCTTCGTTATTGGCCGTTAGCCCTGCATTGGGGGCACCGGCACCGTGGGATGCGCGAGTCGGGGTGTCACCGCGTCTTCTACACTTGGGAACATGTCCGTGACGATTGATCTCCCGGCAGACGTGCTCGCTCGGTTGGAGGCTGAAGCAGCACGACATGGTGTTGGCATCGACGAGGTTGTCGCACCACTCGTCTACGCGTTGCCCGGCGAGCACGCGCCCGAGCATGTGGAGCGCCGCCGTCCAGCGTTCGTTGCGGTGGGTTCTTCCACCGGTGGGACATCCCACCGGATCGACAAGGTGTTCGCTGGGGGTTTCGGACGCAACTGACCAGTGCTCGTTGTCGACACCGGGGTGCTCATTGCTGCTGCGGACACCTCTGATCGGGTTCACCTCGAATGCGCGAAACCTGTCAGCGACCGGGCCGGTCGATCAGCGCCTCTGGGGAGCGACCGGGTCGAAGCGAATACGGTCCCGACAGACAGTTCAACCGGTCGCGTGCCGTTCGATGTATTCGTCGAACGCGTCCCGGCCGACGTCCGCAAGCCGGCGTCCCTGGTGCTCCGCGATCGCTTCGAGTGCGGTTCTGGTGTCTTCGGTGACGCGTAGGGTTAGCTTCGGGGTGCGTTGTCCGGGCGCGGTGAGCGAGGGACGACCTCGGCGGCGGGCGAGGGCGGCTTCGGCGAGTTCGGCGGCGGCATCATCGGTGAGACGGGCGCCATTTGCCAGGCGCGCGTCATCGGTGGTCAAGTCGACGTCTTCGCCGATCGGGCCGATGGTGAGCTTGCGTCGAGTGGTCATGGCATCTTCTTGCTTGCGGCTCGATCTGGTGGATCGAACCGGCTTCATCTCGCAATTGTGCCCGACACAAACGGCTACCGAAACGCCCAGGTTCGACCGGTCTCATCGCGAGCCTGATCGACGCGCGTTCGAGATGGTGCAGGAAGTCGCAAGCGGGAAGACGACGGAGCGACCCGTGCGCGTGGGCGGCGCGCCGGTCACGAGCGCCGCGCCGCGGTTCTCTGCACGACCACATCAGTCCCGTGCCGAGACCACGGCCAAGTCGGTGGAACCGGGCAGCTCGGCGAGCAGGGTTTCGTCATTTCGGTCCCGTCGGAACCGGTCGATCATCTCGAGTAGTCCGACGGCCAGTGCCAGCAGCGCCCAGGCGACGATCGCGTCGGCCCACCAGTGGTTGCCCGTGGCGACCACCGCCCACAGCGTGATCACCGGGTGGGTCAGCACCAGCCAGCGCCACCTCGACTTCGAAACCCAGATCACCGCACCGGCGATCAGGCTCGACCAGGCGATGTGGACCGATGGCATTGCGGCAAGTTGGTTCGACAACCCCGACCCGCCGGCGCCGTAGACCGACTGGCCATACAACAGCGCGGTGTCGACGAAGCCGAGCCCGCGCAGGAACCTCGGCGGGGCGACCGGGATCGACTGGATCGCCAGGCACGCCCCGGTGGAGAGGGCGAGCACGTTGCGGATGCGGGGGTAGCGGTCGCGGTGTCGGAAGAACAGCCACACGATCAGGACTCCCATCGCCACCACATGCACGTATGCGTAGTACTGATTCAGGAACTCGATCACCAGTTTCGAGCGCATCGACCAGCGCTGCACCGTCAGCTCGCTGGGCAGCCCGACGGCCTGCTCGATCCGGTAGATGAACCGGGCGTGGTCCATCGCGCCAGCGGTACGGGTCACGGTCAAGGCGAACACGTACTGCCACAGGGCATACAGCGACGCCACGACGGCCACCTCCCGGGCCACCGCGCCCGCACCGGCGGCGGCGCGCCGGGTCCGACTCGACCGCTCGGGGGTCACCCAGCGAGCGATCCCGGCCGCGACGAGCGTGCAGACCGCCGCGAGCCACACGGCCTGTTGCCAACTGAGCCACACGACCGTCGATTCTGGCACCGTTCGATGGGAGCCATGACGGGCGGCCGGCGGTAGTGTCGAATCGGGCCGTGACACGGTTCGAGCGCTCGTCGCAGGCGGAGGACTCCGACCGGCGAGCCCGACCGGTCGAAGTCCATCGCCGCCGCAACCGTGCGGGCGGCACATGACCGTGACCAGGGACCGATGAGCCAGTGCCACCCAGATCACCAGTGATGGCCGGATCGTCGGCTCTGCGCGCCCTGCCCCGCCTACTGCGCGAGGAACCGGCCCTGCTCGACGTGCTGGGCCGCTCCAACGCGGTCCTTGCCGCGTCCGAACCCGCCCGCAGCCTGGTGGTCGCCAACCTCGCCGAACGCACGT
>JBDZVK010000204.1:0-5069 GCA_040255725.1 Actinomycetota bacterium | reverse complement strand
TGGCCATGGCGACCGCGACCGGTGCGTCGTCGTTGCGCTCGGCGACACAGGTGACCGCATACCAGCACAGCGCGTCGGCCCGTTCGACCGCGAGGTACAGATCCGCGAGTCGGTGTTTGACCGCCTGGAACCCGCCGATCGGACGCCCGAACTGCTCCCGGGTCTTCGTGTGGTCGAGGGTGGTCTCGAACAACGCGCGGCACGTCGCCACACACGAGATCGCCAGCATGACCGTTGCGTGCCGGCGGGCCCGTTCGATCGCGTGGCCCGAATCGCCCCGTCGCGGATCGAGCAACACGTCGCCGGGCCCGACGCCGACGTCTTCCAGGGTCACCTGCACGAGCGGCGTCGTCGGATCGATCGAGTCGGTCGCCGTCACCGTGCAACCGGGGCCGTCCGGGTCGACGAGGAACGCGCCGAGGCCATCGGTGCCCGAAGTGCCGGGGAGGCGGGCGACGACGGCCAGGTACGCGGCGTCCGAGCAGCCCGGCACCGCAACCTTGTCGCCGTCGAGCCGCCAACCGTCGCCCCCGAGGATCGCCGTCGTGTGGATGTTCCCCGCCCGGCATCCACCGGACTCGGCGACGGCCAGCGTCGCTGCGCTGCGTCCACCGACCACGGCACGCCAGAGATCGTCGATTCGTTCCACGATCGGCGATTCGACGGCACCCGCGTCCTCGGTCGCCGCGCCGGATCCACCATCGCCCAAGCGCCCGGGTCTTCCTGTCTGCCGAGTCGTTTCGTCTGGCTCGATTCGAGCGACGGCTGCGGCCTCGGTGAGCAGGGCGCCGAACTGGGTCACCGTTGCCAGGTACGGCACCGGCGCGACGGCCCGGCCGACCTCGCCGGCCAGGACGGCTTCGGCGACCGCGCCGAGCCCCAGACCCCCGGCCGACGCTGGTGCGCTGACGGCCGTCCACCCCTGTTCGACGAGCCGACCCCACAGTTCGCTGCCGTCATCGGTTCCGTCGAAGACGCGCCGCACCAACGACGGAGGACAGGCCTCGGTGAGCAGCGCGCGGGCCTGGTCGCGCAGGGCGAGCTCGTCGGCGTCGAGCTCGAGGTCCATCAGCCGTCGAGCCCCAGGATGCTGCGTCGCACGATGGTCGCCGCCGCGTCGATCGCGGCCCGTGGGGTGGTGTAGTTGAGCGTGTAGGTGCGGTACGGAAGCCGTTCGATGAGCGCGAGCAGCACCAGGGCGTCGAGCAGCGCGTCGGCGTGACCGCGCCGCTCCAGCATGCCGATCAGCCCGGTCACGATGACGATGGCGACCTGCTGGGAGTAGGCGACCAGCTCACCACCGGCCTCCTGGAGCTCCTGCCAGGTGGTGATGACCCCGCCGTTGGAGCGGTACGACTCGAACCAGTCCTCGAGCCACGTGCGCAGCGCCACCCGGTCGCCGTCGATCGGGAACCGCTCCAGCAGCTCGATCATCTCGGCGCCGGTCTGTTCGGCGAGGGCCTTGAAGAAGTCGTCCTTGTCGCCGAAATACCGGTAGAAGCTCCCGTGGCTGACGTCGGCGGTCGCGACGATGTCGTCGATGCGTGCGGCGTGGTAGCCACGCGCCGGCAACACCTGGGCGCCGGCGTCGAGCATCCGTTGACGGGTGGCCCTGCCCCGGGCTCGCAGCGGCTGGGTGTCCAGGGTCGACGGCAACGGTCCGAACGTCGGGCCGGTCGACGGGGCCCGCTTGCGCGGCGGCTGCGGCGGGTCGAAGTTCACCCCGACGATCGGCCCGTGGAACAGCCGGTGGGTCGCGCGGGCGAGCCCGTCGGTGAGCCGGGTCCGCTCGAGGGTGTCGCTGGCGGCCATCGAGTCCCAGTAGAAGTTGCAGCGGATGACGACCGCGGCCATGCCGCTGGCCAGGGCCTGGTCACGCCGGCGGGGGCCACGGCCGAACGCCCGCAGCAGTGCCGTGTCGAGCCGTTCGCTGAAGGCGTTGGATTCACGGGCCAACTCGAGGTGGTCGCGGCTGGCAGACTGGAACGCCGTGAACAGGGGCGCGTAGCTCTGGTAGAGGGTCGTGAAGTCGTCCATCCACGTCGCCAGCGTCGCCAGTCCCGCCTCGTCTGGTCCTACCTTCTCGAGGCTGCGACCCAGCACCACGAGCCTGCGTCCGAGTTCCCGGGCGAGCTTCCAGAACACCTCGTCCTTCGACGAGAAATACTGGTAGAACGCGGGTCTCGAGCAGCCGGCGCGCTGGGTGATCAGCTCGATCCGGGCATTGTTGAAGCCGACCTCGGCGAACACGTCGAGCGCCGCGTCGAAGATCTTCTGTTCGGTTTCGGTGCCACGGGCGCCGACCTGCGGGTTGGATCCGAAGGGTCGACGGCGAGTGGTCGCCGGACGCTCCACGTCGTCGACGCTACTCACCACCGGCGCGGCACTGCTCACCGCCGGCGTGGTGCCGGGCACCGCGTCCCGTTCCATCGGGCCAATCTATGCGACTAATCTAACGTTGTCGTCATTTCCGGGAAGTCGGAGGAAGCGCCGTGCAGCTCGACGATCTGATCCTGGTGAGCGTCGACGACCACGTCGTGGAGCCACCCGGACTCTTCGACGGGCGGCTGAGCGGACGGGCCGCGGAGGTCGCGCCGAGGATCGAACGCCTCGACGACGGTCGTGACGTGTGGATGTTCCAGGGCACCGCCCTGCCCAACGTCGGATTGAACGCCGTGGCCGGCCGGGTGCCCGAGGAGTACGGGGTCGATCCGTGCTCGTTCGAAGACATGCGCGACGGCTGCTACGACCTCGAGGCCCGCATCGACGACATGAACGCGAACGGCGTGCTCGGGTCGCTCAACTTCCCGTCGATGACCGGATTCGCCGGCCAACTGTTCTCGACCGTCGACGACAAGACGGTCGCGCTGGAGTTGTGCCGGGCCTACAACGACTGGCACGTCGACGACTGGTGTGGCCGCCACCCGGGCCGCATGATCCCGTGTGGCATCCTGCCGATCTGGAGCCCGGACGCGATGGCCGACGAGGTGCGTCGGCTCGCCGCCAAGGGCTGCCACGCGGTGACGTTCTCGGAGAATCCCGAGAAGATCGGTCTGCCGAGCTGGCACAACGACCACTGGGACCCGTTCCTGGCCGCGTGCGCCGAGAGTGCCACCGTGATCTGCCTGCACATCGGCTCGTCGTCGGAGACGGTGATCACCTCGGTCGAAGCGCCGATCGACACGATGATCACGCTGCAGCCGGTCAACATCGTCCAGGCCGCGGCCGACCTGATCTGGTCGCCGGTGTTCCGCAAGTTCCCGGCGCTGCGGATCGCCCTGTCCGAGGGCGGGATCGGGTGGATCCCGTACTTCCTCGAACGCATCGACTACGTGTACCGCCATCACCGCCTGTGGACGAACCAGGACTTCGGCGACCGTCTGCCCAGCGAGGTGTTCGACGAACACATCCTCACGTGTTTCATCTCCGACCACGCCGGGGTCGAGCAGCGTCACCACCTGAACGGCGACCACATCCACTGGGAGTGCGACTACCCGCACTCGGACTCGACGTGGCCGGCCTCGCCCGAGTCGGTGATGGAGCAACTCGCGGGCGTGCCCGACGACGAGATCGACAAGATCACCCACGCCAACGCGATGGCGAACTTCTCGTACGACCCGTTCGCGCACCTCGCCCGGGCCGACTGCACGGTCGGCGCGTTGCGGGCGCAGGCCGCGGCGAAAGGCGTCGACACCGACCCGGTCGTGCGCGGGACGGGCAAGTTCCAGGACACCGGGATCGTCACGGTGATGACCCTGGCCGAACGACTGGGCAAAGGCGCGTGACGCGACCGGCCGTCCGCGGCGTTCACGCCGCGACGACCGGGTCGTCGCCGGGTGCGACAGCGGACGGGGTACTGGTGTCGCTGCCAGGTCCGGCATCGCGCAAGGGACAGGCGATGCCACCGGGTCCGGCATGCGGACCGACGTCGTGACCGGCGCCGTCTTCGACGACCGGTTCCGCGTCCCGCCGGCGGTGGACGACACCAATCGGTTCTTCTGGACCTCGGGCGCCGACGGGCGACTCCGCTTCCTGCGGTGCCGGTCGTGCGGCTACTGGCTGCACCCGCCGTCGCCGTGGTGCCCCGCATGCGGTGGTTCCGAGCTGGCGCCCGAGCCGGTGAGCGGCCGGGGTGTCGTGCACAGTGCCACGGTGAACCATCAGCCCTGGGACGGCGACGCCACGCCCTATGTGGTGGCGTTGGTCGAGCTCGACGAGCAGGCGGGCCTGCGGCTGACGACGAACCTGGTCGGGGTCGACGCGGCCGCCTTCGACGCGCTCGGTGCGATCGGTGCGCCGGTCCGGGTCGTCTTCGAGCAACGCGGCGAGGTGTACTACCCGCTGTTCGAGCTGGTGCCCGGGGACGACGCGTGACCGGCCGCTCCCGACCCGCCGCCCTCCCGAAATTTGCAGGGATCTGCCGCTGTGGGCGGGATTTCCCTGCAAATTTGGTGGGAGCTGGGTGGGACGGAGTGGACGTGAGGCCGGCGTGACCGATTTCGAGCGGCGCTCGATCATCGCGGGCATCGGCCAGTCGGCGGTCGGACGCCGGTTGAACCGCACCGGCGTGGACCTGACGATCGAGGCGTCGCTCGCGGCCATCGCGGATGCAGGCCTGGAGGTGGCCGACATCGACGGCCTCGCCACCTACCCGGGTGCATCGCTGGGCGGCGAGCCGTTCACCGGCCCGTCGTCGCCGGAGATCCAGGACGCGCTCCGCCTGAAGGTGAACTGGCATGCCGGCGGCATGGAGGGCCCCGCGCAACTCGGCGCGGTGGTGAATGCTGTGTTGGCCGTGGGGGCCGGGTTGGCGAACCACGTTCTGGTGTACCGAACGGTGACCGAGGCGACCGCGCAGGGCAGCGGTGGCCGGGCGGGCATCGGGGTGGGCGGCGCGGGCGCGGACGACATCGCGACCCGGGGTATCGGTGGGGTGCTGCAGTGGTCGATCCCGTTCCGGGCGTACTCGCCGGCGATCTGGTTGGCGCTCGTCGCGCAACGCCACTTCCACTCGTACGGCACGACGTCGGAGCAGTTGGCGATGATCGCGCTGAACGGTCGGCGCAACG
>JBDZVK010000203.1:2328-5073 GCA_040255725.1 Actinomycetota bacterium | reverse complement strand
GGTCACCGCCTCGGCCGACGACATCGCGAACGGCATGTCGTCGTCCACCCTCCTGTTCGACCTGGAATGGACCGCCGATGGTGACCGACGTCGTGCCGCGCTCGTCGCCCGGATCGCCCCGGACCCCGCCGGTGTGGCGGTGTTCCCCAGCTACGACCTGGCCGCGCAGTTCCACACCATCGACGCCGTCGCGGCGACCACCTCGGTGCCGGTACCGACCCTCCGCTGGCTCGAGGCCACCGGCGACGTGCTCGGGCAACCGTTCTTCGTGATGGACCGGGTCGACGGCCGCGTCCCACCCGACATGCTCCCCTACACCTTCGGCGACAACTGGCTCTTCGACGCCGGCGAGGCCGAACGGGCAGCCCTGCAGGACGCCATGATCGAGGTGCTCGCCGACCTGCACGCCGTCGACGTCGAAGCCGACGGGAGATTCGCCGAGCTGGTCGGTGCCGGCGCACCCGAGGGGTACCTGACCCGTCACCTCACCCGGACCCGCGCCTGGTACGACTGGTCGGTCACCCAGAGCGGCACCCGATCGCCGCTGGTGGAGGCCGCCCTCGACCAGCTCCGCGCATGCCTGCCCGATGACCCGGGTGCAACCGTGCTGAGCTGGGGAGACGCCCGGATCGGCAACGTCGTGTTCGACGGATTCGATCCCGCCGCGGTCATCGACTGGGAAATGGCCGATCTCGGCCCACGGGAACTCGACCTGGTCTGGCTCACGTACTCCCACCGGGTCTTCCAGGATCTCGCCGAAGGCCTGGAGCTTCCCGGTCTGCCCGACTTCCTCGCCATCGACGACGTGGTCGCCGCGTACGAGACCCGGACCGGTCACCGGGTCCGCGACCTGGACTGGCACCTCGAATACGCAGCAGTCAGATGGGCGTGTGCGTTTCTGCGCACCGGCGCACGGGAGGCCCACCTGAACGGGACGCCGCTGACCCCAGACGGCGACTCGCTGCTGCACAACCGTGCCAGTCTGACCGCGCTCGTCGACGGCACGTTCCGCCACTGAGACCAACGAAGTTCCGCCACTGAGACCAACGACGAGGAGTCCCCCGTGAGCGACCCGCCGGTCCCCCTCGACGAGTTCCCGATCCACCAGACCACCGCGTCGTTGCGCCACGTGGCGACCAGCGACCGCAACTTCTACGACCGCGCGTACTTCAACGCCCACGACCGCACCGGTGACGTCTTCTGCGTCGCCGGCCTCGGCGTGTACCCGAACCAGGGGGTCGTCGACGCCTATGTGACCGTCCGGCGAGGCAACCGCCAGTGGGCGGTGCGGGCGTCCGACGCCCTCGACGCGCCCGGGCTCGACCGGCTCGAACCGCGGGTCGGGCCGATCCGCGTCGAGGTGACCGAACCGCTCCAGAGGCTGCGTCTGGTGTGCGACGGCGACGGAAGTGACGGGGCACTCGCCTGCGATCTGTCGTTCACCGGGTCGTTCCCGGCGGTCATGGAACAGCCCCATGTCATGCGGTCGGGCACCCGGCCGATCATCGCCGCGTCACGCTTCGCCCAGGTCGGCACGTGGTCGGGCGACCTCGCCGTCGACGGGCAGACCTTCACCGTCGACGACGACACCTGGGTCGGCACCCGCGACCGTTCCTGGGGGATCCGGCCCTCCGGTGACCCCGACCCGTCCGACCGTTGGTCGGCCGACGAGCCGATCGAGGGGTTCTGGTGGCTGTACGTCCCCATGCGCTTCGACGACTTCGCCCTGATCGTGATCGTCCAGGAACTCCCCGACGGGTTCCGGGTGCTGAACGACGCGACCCGCGTGTTTCCCGACGGCCGCCGCGAGCAACTCGGTTGGCCCCGGGTCGAGATCACCTACGCGCCGGGCACGCGGCACCCCACCGCAGCCCGGATCCACCTCGGTCCCCGCGACTCGGCGCCCTTCACGGTCGAGGTCGACACGCTCGGCTTCGTTGCGTTGAACGTCGGCGCGGGCTACCCCGGAGACCCCGAGTGGAACCACGGCCAGTGGAAGGGCCGCGGGTGGGTCGACCGGTCGGTCCACGACCTGGACGACCCCGCGATCACCGCGCGGATCCCCTACACCGTGATCGACCACGTCGGTCGGGCCCGGATCGGCGACACCGAAGGGTGGGGGCTGTTCGAGCACGGCACGTTCGGGCGCCACGACCCGTCGGGGTTCGCCGGTTGGGAGTCGGTCGCCCCCTGAACGGCGCCGGATCAGATGCCGCGGCGCGCAGCGGCGGCACGGCCGGCGCAACGGCCGAAGAACGTGCCGTCGCCCAGGGAGATGCCACTCACGTACCCGCGGGCGGGAATCCCCGCGGCGGTCCGCCCCACGGCGAACAACCCGGCGATCACCGACCCGTCGTCGCGCACCGCGCGGCCGTCGACATCGGTGCGCACCCCGCCGAGGGTGAAGGTCGCGTAGTACGCGGCCTGCACCCCGAGGTCGACCGCACCCACCGGGCCGGTCAGGGGCCGAACCAGTTCGGGACGCTTGTGGAACTCGGTGTCGATGCCGCGTGCGGCGTCGACGTTGTAGCGGGCGAGGGTCGCGGCCAACCGGTACGGCGGCAGGCCGATCTCGGTGGCGAGCTCCTCGGCGGTCTCGGCCACCCAGCCCGGACGGAACCCGAGCCAGTTCGGTTCGGACGCGGTCTCGTCGACGATCAGGAAGGCCACGCCGTCGTGATCGAACAGCGCCCGTTGACCGATCCGACCGTTGTAGGCGTCCTCGTTGACGAAGCGTCGCCCCTC
>JBDZVK010000203.1:0-2228 GCA_040255725.1 Actinomycetota bacterium | reverse complement strand
GTCGTCAGGTGCGAGAACGGCCAGGTGTCCTCGCCACCGGTGTAGACGAGCCCCGCGTCGGTCGGCGGCTGGATGTCACCTTCGTCGTGGAAGGTCGGCGCGAACTCCACGTCGTGCGCGACGAGCCAGTCGTGGTGGGCGACCGAGCCCTCGCAGTAGCGACGGACCTTGGCGTCGTCGACGCCCGGGCCGCACGCGGCGAGGAGGAAGGCGACCATGCCCTCGACGGTGTCGGTGAACCCGCAGGCGTGCTGGGTGGCGGTGCCACCGCCCAGGTACAGCAGGCCACTCGACATCGCCGAGGTACCGCCCAGTGCCGAGGTGCGTTCGGCGAGCAGCACCCGGGCTCCCGCCTCGGCTGCTTCGATCGCGGCGCACACACCCGCGCAGCCGCCACCCACGACCACCACGTCGACGTCGTCGTCCCAGACGTCGACGTCGCCCACGGCAACAGCGGGGAGCGGTTCGGTGGCGTTCATCGCAGTCTGGGGCCGGGGCGGGTCGCGCTCGGGTCGGGGGGCATCACGCAGCGAGCTCGCCGGACTTGTCGATCGCTTCCGCCGCCCCGTCGTCATCGACCGCACCGACCACGATCCTGGCCGCCGCGATCACGTCGGGGTCGGCGTCGCCGATGGCGACCGGCCAGCCCACCGCCGCCATCGCGGACAGGTCGTTGTGCCCGTCGCCGACCATCATCACCGATCCCAGGTCGGCGTCGAAACGCTCGGCGACCTCTGCGACGCCGGCTGCTTTGGACACCCCGTCGTCGGTGACCGACACGAACGCGGCCCCTGCCATGACGGGCGACGTCGCTCCCGACGCGGTGCAACCTTCGGGAGCCGACTCGAGCGCATCGGCCAGGTCGGCGATCGGGATGACCCACTGGGCCCGCACGATCGGCGCGTCGAGCGTGTCGATCCGGCGCCGCAGGTGGGGCAAGCCGAGAAGTTCCGCGTGTGCCAGCGCCAGGGGCGCATCACTGTCGACGGCCCAGTCGTCGAAGGTGTACGCCTCGAAGACCCAGTCGCGCTCCGCGGCGATGCGGGCCACTACGTCGACCGCACGGTCGTCCAACGGGTGGGCGACGACCTCGCCGGTCGCCGGGCGCCAGAGCGTCGCACCAGTGTGGAAGATGTGAAACCCCTCGGGGTCGAGGCGCTCGGCCCATTCCCGGGTCGGTCCCAGGGCGACCCGAGCCGTGCACAGGGTCAGGTGCTGACCGCGGTCGCGGGCACGTTCGGCGGCGGCCCAGAGTCGATCCGTCGGCGCTCCTGCGGAGCCCACCAACGTTCCGTCGACATCGAGGCACACCAACGGCAGCACGGGCGACGACCCTACCCGGCGACCGGTGCGGACGGTCGCTCAGTACCCGACGAGCGCATCGACCACGTCGCCGCCGACGCCGAATCCGGCGAGGTGGCCGCCGCCGGTCACCGGGTGGAACGACGCATCGGGAAGCCGGGAGGCCATCGTCTCGCCGTGGGCGAAGGGGACGATGTTGTCGTCGGTACCGTGCCACCAGTGGACGGGTGCGCGGACGTCGTCCAGTGCGAACCCCCAATGGCGGCCGAACAGGATCACGTCGGCCACCGGTGCCGAGAACTGCCGCCTCGCACGCCGGGTGAGGTCCCCCAGGAAGACCTCCTTGAATGCGGGTTCACTCAGGAGCGTCCGGTCGGCGTCGGGTGAGACCCGACCGTAGAGACCGATCGCCTGGCTCGCCAGCGGGGTGAGGGTCCACACGAGTCCAGCCAGCCCGCGGCCGATCGGGATCCGCCCGGCACACAGGAGAGGCTGGACGAACTTCGCCATCGACACGATACCCCCGGCGACCGCGTCGCTGCCCACGGTCGGGGCGACGCCGCCGAGGACGCCGACGGCCCGGACCCGATCGGTGAGCCGAGCGGCACCGGCCAACGCGTAGGGGCCACCACCGGACAGACCGATCAATCCGGTGTCGGCGATGTCGAGCGCGTCGAGCAGGCGCTCCAGGTCATCCGCGAAGCCGAGGACGTCGTGGTAGAGGTGCGGCGTCGACCGCCCGACGCCGGGCCGGTCGACGCCGATGATCCGCAATCCGTCGCGCTCGGCGCGGACGCGCACGTCGTCGGGCACCTGGGTGGCGGCCCCCGGCGTGCCGTGGAGCCACACGAACGCCTTGCCGTCTGACGGGCCGAACGACGCGAACGACAGCCGCCGCCCCGGTTCCAACCCGATCGTGCCCTCGA
>JBDZVK010000202.1:0-5103 GCA_040255725.1 Actinomycetota bacterium | reverse complement strand
TAGACGAGCGCGAGGATGGCCGACAGGACGACCTCGGTGATGAGCGCCGCGCCCAGATGCGGGGCGAAGGGCACCGCGCGGTGGACCGCATCGAAGCCGAGGATCGCCGCCAACACCAGCGACGCCCCGATCGCTCCGAGGACCTGACCAACGGCCGACAGGGCGAACGTGCGGACCCTGATCCGGCCGTTCAGCGCAGCCGCCAGCGTCAGCGCGGGGTTGATCCACCGGAACCGTTCGGGCCCCACCGCCGAGAAGCCTGCGGCCATCCCGAGGCCGAACGCGACCGCGACCACCATCACCGCGGCGGGTGTCGCCGTGCCGTACTGGGCCAGGGCGAGGGTGCCGGTGAGGACCAGCACGAACGTGCCGATCATCTCGATGGTCAGGTCGCGCAGCGTCATGGGGCGGCGCTCGGTGCGCGACATGAATCGGAGGGTCAGGGTCGCTGTTCGGTCGGCAGATCCTCGGGCCGGGGGCCTTCTTTCTCCTCTTCGAAGCGGCGGGCGGCTTCATCGGGGTCGTCGGTCTCCGCGGCGATGTCCTCGGCACGTTCGGTGTCACGGTCGATGCGTTGCCCCAGTGCATCGGTGCCGCCTCCGGGGTCGACCTCGTCGACCTCGTCGGGGTCGACCCGTTCGGGTGCGCTCTTGTCGGCCATCGTCATCATCTCCTCGTCTTCGGGCGTCGTCTGCCGCGGCACTGCCCTGGGCGGTGAGAGCGAAACACCGCCCCTTGCCCGGTGCTGTTTCACTTCGACCGACCCGGGCAGCCCGCGTGCGACCTCACGGCGCCACCACGAAGGAGCACCATGTCTGCACCACCCGACCCCGGCCGCAACGGGAAGGTCGTGTCATGCGCGCGGTGACCTGGCAGGGTCCGCGTGACGTGCAGGTCAGCGACGTGCCCGACCCGATGATCCAGGAGGAGACCGACATCGTGCGCCGTGGCGGCACGATCTCGGTGGTCGGTGTCTACGGCGGCGCCGTCGACCCGATGCCGATGATGCAGCTCTTCGACAAGGGCGTGACGCTGCGCATGGGCCAGGCGAACGTCCGGCGGTGGACCGACGACATCATGGGCCTGTTGACCGGCGACGACGACCCCCTCGACGTCGAGGGCCTGGCGACCCACGTCGTGCCGCTGGATGACGCGCCTCAGATGTACGCGACGTTCCAGGAAAAGCGCGACGGCGCCGTCAAGGTGCTGTTCGAGCCGTGACCGGCAGCTCGACCGGCACCGTCACGCTGCGAGGTCACCGGTGCGTCGCCGACGCCATGATCCACCGACCGAAGACCTTGTCGGCCGAAGCCACGATCGGCGACGTGGAGATCTTCTTCGACGATGCCCACGTCCACGCGGCGCTCGTCGTGGAAGACGACGGTCGGCTGCTCAGCGTCCTCGAACGTGCCGATCTCGCGGTCATCGGCTCGGCCGACGCCGACCGCGTCGTGCGCGCCCGCACGGCGAAGGCGTCCCGCATCGGGTCCCTCGACGGGCGCACGGCCACCGGCGACGAGCCGCTCGGCATCGTCTGGCATCGGATGCGCGCCGCGGGACGCCGGCGGCTGGCGGTGATCGACGCCCGCTCGCAACTCCTCGGTCTGTTGTGCGCCAAGAGCAGCGGGCTCGGGTTCTGCTCGGATGCGGACGTCGCCGCGCGTGCGGTGCGCTGACGTGTCGAGGAGTCCCATCGAGTGTCGGCGCCGCGTCCGGCCGCCACGTTTCCCCGGGTCGCGGCGGGGAAGGTTCGGCCTGCGATGAAGTCGACGACGAGGAGCACCCGATGACCGCACCGACCTCGCAGGCCGACGACCGCATCATCGATGTCTGGGGTCCCCGGACCCCCCACGGGCCGGATGAACCCTGGCCTGATCGCCGCGACCAGTACCTCACCGTCGATGAAACGGCGGTGGAGCGCTGGGTCCAATCCGCGTGTGTGATGTGCTCGAACGGGTGTGGCCTCGACATCGCGGTGGCCGACGGTGAGATCGTCGGCGTCCGGGGCCGCACCGAGGATCGCATCAACCATGGCCGCCTGGGCCCCAAGGGGTTGTTCTCGTGGCAGGCGAACAATTCGCCCGACCGCCTGAGGAACCCGCTGCTCCGCGTCGACGGCGAACTCCGCCCGACCGACTGGGACACCGCGATGAGCACGATCGTCGCCCACGCCCGGCTCGTGATCGACGAGTACGGCCCGTCCGCGACCGGCTTCTACACCAGCGGCCAGCTGTTCGCCGAGGAGTACTACACCCAGGCGCTGGCCGCCCGCGGCGGCATCGGCACGAACCATCTCGACGGCAACACCCGACTGTGCACCGCCACGTCGGAGTGGGCACTGGTCGAGAGCTTCGGCAGCGACGGCGACCCCGGCTCCTATGGCGACCTCGACTGTTGCGACACGCTGTTCCTGGTCGGTCACAACATGGCCGAGACCCAGACCGTGCTATGGGCGCGCGTGCTCGACCGCCTGCACGGTCCCGATCGCCCCCGGCTCGTCGTCGTCGACCCGCGCACGACCCCCACCGCCCGTGCCGCCGACTGCCACGTCGCCCTGCGACCCGGGACGAACGTGCCGTTCCTGAACGGCGTCCTGCACGAGTTCATCGCCCACGGCCACGTCGACCGTGCGTTCATCGACGACCACACGGTCGGCTACGAGGCCCTCGCCAAAGTGGTCGAGTCCTACCCGCCCGAGCGGGTGTCGGAGCTGTGCGGCATCTCGGCCGACACGGTCCGGCGCGCCGCGGAGATCCTCGGCACCGGCGACCGGCTGGTGTCGACCGTGCTCCAGGGCGTCTACCAGTCTCATCAGGCCACCGCCGCGGCCGTCCAGGTCAACAACGTGAACCTGCTGCGCGGCATGATCGGCGAACCCGGCTGCACGGTGTTCCAGATGAACGGCCAACCCACCGCGGAGAACACCCGCGAGGCCGGTGCAGACGGGAGCCTGCCCGGCTACCGCAACTGGCAGAACGACTCCCACGTGCGCGACCTCGCCGAGTTGTGGAACGTCGACGTGCTGCAGATTCCGCACTGGGGGCCGCCGACCCATGCCATGCAGATGTTCCGGTACATCGAGAACGGCTCGATCCGCTTCTTCTGGATCACCGGGACGAACCCGGCGGTGTCGTTGCCCGAGCTCGCCCGCATCCGTTCGGTCGTCGGTGACGACCGGCTCTTCCTGGTCGTCTCGGACGCGTACCTCTCGGAGACCGCGGCGCTCGCCGACGTGGTCCTTCCCGCGGCACTCTGGAGCGAGAAGACCGGCACGTTCACCAACGCGGATCGCACGGTGCACCTGTCGGAGCAGGCCGTCGAACCGCCCGGCGAGGCGCGTTCCGACCTGCACGCCTTCATCGACTTCGCCCGGCGGCTGAACCTGGTCGACCGCGACGGTGCCCCGCTGGTGCCCTGGTCGGAGCCCGAGGAGGCGTTCGCCGCGCTCACCCGGATGACGAAGGGCCGTCCGCTCGACCAGAGCGCGCTGACCTATGAGGCGTTGCGGGGCGGCAGCGGGATCCAATGGCCGGTCACCGAGACCTCGCTCGGCGGGACCGAGCGGCTCTATGCCGACCATCATTTCCCGACCGAAGCCGACGTGTGCGAGAGCTACGGCCACGACCTGAGTACCGGGGCGTTGTCCGAGGCCGACGAGTACCGGGCACACGATCCGCAGGGTCGGGCGATGCTCAAGGCCGCCGAGTGGGAACCGCTGCACGAACCCGTCGACGACGACCACCGTTTCCAGTTGACGACCGGTCGGAACGTGTACCAGTTCCACACACGCACCAAGACCGGCCGTGCCCCACAACTGCACGAGGCCGCACCCGAGGTCTGGGCCGAACTCTGCGCGCAGGACGCGACCGACCTGGACGTCACCGACGGTGACCGTGTGGAGATCTCCTCACCACGGGGGTCGGTCGTCGCCAAGGTGGCGATCGGCGACACGCGCCCCGGGGTGGTGTTCCTGCCGTTCCACTACGGCTACTGGGACCACGACGACGGGGTGCCCACCGCCGCGAACGAGTTGACCCGCACCGACTGGGATCCGGTTTCCAAACAGCCGGTGTTCAAGGTCACCAAGGTCGCGATCACCAAGGTCACCGACAGGGCGGCGCAGCGCCGCGACCGGGCCGGGACAGGAGCGTCATGAACAAGATTCCGATCCTGCTACAGCAACTCCACGAGTCGGAGACCCACCTGGCGAAGGAGTTCCGCCGCGTCGCGACGCGCGAGGCCGTCGAACAGGACGTCTACTACCTCGGGCACCGGATGGCGACGATGTGTGACACCCATGCCGAGAAGCTCCGTGCCGCCGGTGAGCGCTACGAGGCCGACCTCGACCCACCCGAGGACTCCTCGGCGATCGGCAAGCTGCTCGGCTCGCTGCGGCACACCGCGTCGGAGATGGTCGGTCGCCGCCCCGACACGGGACTGCTGTTGCTGCGCGACCTGCGCGAACTGTACCTGATGGCCCAGGAGGCGAACATCCACTGGATCGCCCTCGGCCAGGTCGCCCAGGCCGTGCGCGACCCCGACCTGCTCGGGCTCGTCTCGGAGTTGCACACCGAGACGATCACGCAGATCAAGTGGTTGAAGACCAAGATCCGTGAAGCCACCCCGCAGATCCTGGTCGTCCCCGTCTGAGCGCGTGACCACCCGCTGAAGACGCTCCTCAGTGCGCGTCGTTCGCGGTGTCCACGACCACGAGGTGGAGGTCCATCCGGCGATCCGCGGAGCTGGGATCCTCACGCTCACCGACCAGGGCGACGACCTTCCCGGCGCCCCACGGGACCGACCACCGCACGTTGGCGACCGGTTGGCCGGGTACCCCGGTGTTCCGGATCCGCCCGGTCATCGGGTCCGTCTTCCAGATCTGGCCGTCGATCCAACTCCGCGAACGATTCGGCTCGTGGACCAGTCCGGTGAGCTCGGCCCCGGAGGGGAGCGCCAGAGCCCGGCCGTCGAGGACGCGCCACGTCTTCGTGGGACCGTCCAGGATTGCGACTCGGCGACCGGCGCCGCTGCTGTGACTGATCATCAGGAGCGATGTCCACTTGGCAGAAGCCGGATCGAACAGATACACGAACGGTGTGCCCG
>JBDZVK010000201.1:0-5110 GCA_040255725.1 Actinomycetota bacterium | reverse complement strand
GACGGAAGGCACGCGAGTGCTTGATGCGGTCCCGATCGCGCTCGAAGCAGGTGCGATACGGGTCAGGTGCCTCGACGGCCGCGCGATTGCCCGCACCCCGGGCGTGGCTGGCACCGGGCGCAAGCGTCTCGTCCTCGATCGACTCCCGCTCGAGGCGTGTCATGACGGCGCGGGGAGCGCCCAGGTAGAGCGGGCCGTGCGCGACGGCCGGCACGTCGCCGTCGTGATGATCGACAGCATCGAAGGTGAGAAACGGATACGACATGGGACCGAGAGTACCCAGTGCCTGTGACAGTGACGCTGCGGTGTCGGCTTCGCTGCCACTCCGGACGTCCACACGGTCATACGGTCGACGATCCCGACCGCGACCCGTTTGTGCCGTCGAACCGAGCACCACCACGCATCGTACGCTCTCACGACGTACCGTCAGATGCTGATGATCGAATCGATCGACATGGGCTGAAGTACCCAGATTTTCGGCGCGCGGACTTCAGAATCGCCGATGAATGCCGATACTCTCCCCGTATCCAACCGTCGATGCCGTCGGAAGCGTTACATGGTGCCCACGAAACGTTCGAAAAAGCGACGGACCGCCGGCGACCGGGGCGCCACGCTGGTCGAGGCCGCGTTCGTGATGCCCGTCTTCGTGCTGCTGATCTTCGGCATCTTCGAATTCTCCGGCTACATCATGGCGAAGTCCGGCACGAACGCCGCGGTAAAGGCCGGGGCGCGCATGGCAGTAGTACAGGGTAGCAACGCCATGGCCGATCGTGCGATTCTCGAACGGATCGCAACCGAGGGGGTGGGTATCCAGCAGGACAAGATCCTGCGTGTGATGATCTGGAAGGCGGACTCAGTCGAGGACCCGGTCCCGACATCCTGTGGCGCGTCGAACGACTGCAATCTCTACACGAATCCACAGACCGATTTCACAGGTGCCTTCGCTCGTGCAAAACTGCCACTGTCCAAGAACCTGGACGAGAACAGCACCCACGAATATGGTCCTGACACCGCAGACTACTGGTTCGGTTGTACCGACGCCGATACGGCACACAAATTGGACTGCGATTGGAAACCCGCCTCCCGTCGGATTCTCGAGCCATCGCCCGTCATCGCGGGCACGTGCGAGAGCACACCATCGGCGACCAAGTGCCAGCCGACCGATTACATAGGTATCTACGTCGAAACCCAACACGACTTCTATACGGGCTTCTTCGGTGATCAGGTGGTGGTCGACGCGCACACCGTGGCCAAGATCGAGCCGCAGGGGTACGACAAGTGACCACTCGGCTGCGTCGTCGACTCGTCCAGAAGCATGCCGACCGGGGGGCGGTCTTCGTTGAATTCGCCCTTGCGGTGCCGTTCCTCGTGGTCATGGCCATGGGAATCGTCGAATTCGGCCTCGGCTGGTCTGCCGCGAACGATGTCAACGCTGCCGCACGTGACGCCGCTCGCGCCGGCTCGGCCAGCACCAACTACGCGACTGCCGACAAGATCATCCTCCAGACGATCGGAGGAGCGCTCAGTGAAGATCAGGTCGACCATGTACAAAAGGTCATCATCTTCAAAGCGGCGAATGCCACCGACACACGGCCGTCGGATGACTGCCTGGCAATGGACAACACCTCGGGGAGCGAATCCGACATCGGGCGTGCAGTCGGCCGCGGTGGTTCAGAACCCTGCAACGTGTATGGCAAAGGCCAAATCGAATATGTGTCGAACCCGGCGAACACCTCCGACGTTCCATACTGGGTGAATTCCAGTGGAGACAACTGCGGTTTTGGAACCGAATCAGTCGACAAGTACTGGTGTCCGGTGAGGCGCGCGCACTCCAAAACCAACGGCGATCTGGACTATCTCGGCGTCTACATCAAGATGGAGCACGAGAGCGTGACCAACATTGGATTCGGAGACCAGATGATCGAACGGAGTGCGGTGTTTCGCATCGAACCGAAATACGGAGGTTGACGATGCCCAATGTAGCGGGTGAGGGTCGCATTTCGCGGCCTTCTCGTACGGCAACGCCCGACCGCCGAGCAGACGACGGTTTCATTCTGCCGATGCTCGGGCTGCTGATCATTCCGATCGTGGCGTTTGCGGCACTCGCCATCGACGTCTCGTCGTGGTACAGCCGCGCGACGGAGTTGCAGCGAACCGCGGATGCGGCCGCCCTGGGTGGCGTCGTCTGGATGCCCCAGTTGGCCGAAGCAAACACCGCGGCCGAGACGGTTCTGGCCCGCAACGGCGTCGACGGAAGCGATCCGGACATCTCGGTCACCAAGGAGGAAGCCGGAGACTACAGCTACAAGGTCTGTGTGACCGACGCGTCGGTGACCCAGTTCTTCGGGTCGATGTTCGCGGATGCGACGACGATCACCCGATGTGCGGTGGCCAAGTACGACGAACCCCTGCAGATCGGGAGCCCGTTGAACTTCATCGGCGGCGCGAATCCAGGCGATTTCCCAGACGACCCGGGACATCCGGCCATTCCGGAACAACTTCCGTACGGTCCGGCGGACACGCCCCCCAACGACGACTACAGCATCGATCCGACCAACTACGACACTGCAGAACTTCCCTGGGGCAACGCCATATACTGGGGTGGCGGCAATTGGGTATCTGACACGACTCAGGGGTGCAAGGCGACTACCGGGTCATCATCCGGCCACCCCACGGGCTACTGGTGGGACCGACACGGGAACAGGCACGGCAGCCAGACCAATTGGCTCGACAATGACCGCGTGATTGATAGTGCCTACTACTACCAATCGGGATGGCAGGAATTATATGCCGACAACCTACCGGATTGCGTCTGGGAGCTGCCGGGACAGCCGGCACAGCCTGCCGTCCCCGGGTGGGAGACGATCCAATCCGACATGAACCCCGGCTACTGGCTGGCGATCGAGGCCCCCGGCACTGACGCTGTCCAAGGTGATCGGTACGCACCGAAATGCTATGGCGAGGGCATGCCGGACAACTGCGCGTCAAACCATCCGAACCCCGATTACGACGAAAATGGTCACTACTTCCAGTTGAAGATCAACTCGAGCAATCCGACATCCATTCAGGTGCTGGATGCCGAGTTCAAGAACGTCGGGCAATTGAGCGGTACCGGTGATAATACGCTCTTCAACGCCGGAACCTGGGCCACCCATTACGAGGTTCTTGCCCCCGACGACACGCCGTTCGACCCAACAGACAATCCTCCCGTCGGAGCCGCTGGCTGTGGAAATGGTGTCGTTGGGAACAGCACCAATTCGGGGAAATGGGAGTTTACGAGCACTTCGTCGTATCCCGAGTTCGAGAACAAGTGGCGGACGATTTGCACCCTCGCGGCGCCGGACGTGACCGGAGTCGGTGAATCCGGATACATCCTGCGGGTTTGGTCGACGGGAGAGGGGAATGCATCCAACAACTTCGCATTGCGAGGTCTCGCTACGGTGGGAGCCGCGACTATGCCATTTCCGAACAATTATCCGACAAATCTTGCACCTCAGGCGAGTCAGCCATCATTCAGCCCATGGCGGCATATGGCCATCTACGTGAATGTGTCCAACGTCACCGAGGCGACCTTCTTCATCACAAAGGTGACTCCGAACTACGCGGGTAAGACGTTGGTCCTCGAGCTGTACGATGCCGCGGAGGGTGCCCAGACGATGACCGTCAACAATCCGTTCGGGGTCCAAAAGGGATGTCGCTATGAAGGCGCCAAGCTCCGACCCGGAGAATCCGGCAACCACGGCTATGATGGAAACTCCATCGGTGACGGGTATCAGGCGAACCACACCATCGGACCGACCCAGAATTGCACGATTCCGACGGGTGGCAGCACCTACAACGGGGTATTGCTGTCGGTCAAGATGGACATCCCGACCGACTACACCTGCGACGAGGACGTCCGCCCCACCTCGACGAGCGATTCGAACAAGGGTTGTTGGTGGTCGATCACCTACAACGTGAGCGATCCTCACGACAACACCACATGGGGTGCCTACATCGAAGGAAACCCGGTTCGCCTGATCCAATAGTTGTTGGGTGGGCGCCGGCGGGCACCCGTAGGATCGTGGCCTCATGGCCGGGTTCGTCGACGAAGCACAACTGCACTCCAAAGCCGGTGACGGCGGGAACGGCTGCGTGTCGTTCCGCCGCGAGGCGCACGTGCCCCGCGGCGGTCCCGACGGTGGTGACGGCGGCGACGGCGGTGACGTCTGGCTGGCCGCCGACACCAACGTGTCGTCACTACTGGCGTTCAGGGACCACCCGCACCGGCGCGCCGAGAAGGGAGTGGCCGGGCGCGGCAAGAAGCAGCACGGTCGCAACGGCGCCGACGAGACCGTGACCGTGCCCGTGGGCACGATCGTCAAGAACGCCGAGGGCGAGACGATCGCCGACCTGTCGGAACCGGGTGCACGGTGGCGGGCCGCGCGCGGCGGAGACGGGGGACGCGGCAACGCCCGATTCCTCGCCAACAAGCGGCGGGCACCGAGCTTCGCGGAGCTCGGGGAGCTCGGCGAAGAACACTGGTGGAACCTCGAGCTCAAGCTGCTCGCCGACGTCGCACTCGTAGGCTTTCCCAACGTCGGCAAGTCGACCTTGATCTCACGGATCTCCGCGGCCAAACCGCGCGTCGCCGACTATCCGTTCACCACGCTCGAACCCAACCTCGGCGTCGTGCGCAGCGACGAGTGGGACTACATCGTCGCCGACATTCCCGGCCTGATCGAAGGCGCCGGCCACGGCAGAGGCCTCGGATTCGACTTCCTCCGCCACATCGAACGTGCCCGGGTGCTCTGCGTGCTGATCGATCTGTCGCCGACGGCCGGCCACGCCCCCGCAGCGCAGCTCGGAATCCTGCTCGACGAGTTGCGTGCCTACCAGCCCGAACTGCTCGAGCGACCCCGTCTCGTCGTCGGCAGCAGAGCCGATCTGGCCGACGACCGGACGCGCGTCGACTTCGACGACCTCGCCGACCGCGCCGCCGCATCAGGAACCGCCGGGCCCCCGGATTCCGAAGCCGACGCCCCACTGGTGATCTCAGCGGTCACCGGCGACGGCCTCGACCGCCTCGTCGGTCGACTCGCCGCGATGGTCGAGGCCGCCCGCATCGAGA
>JBDZVK010000200.1:3488-5150 GCA_040255725.1 Actinomycetota bacterium | reverse complement strand
ACGGCCGGGTTCAGCCGTTCAGTACCGCGCGGGAGATGAGAATCGCGCCGAACCCGGTGAGCCCCGCGAGGTACAACATGCCGGTCGCGGAGGCCGGCTTGGAATGGTCGCGGTCGGCAAGGATCACGCGGGCCACGACCACCAACGCGCCGGTCGAGAGCGCGCACATCGCCCACATCCAGCCCAGGATCCCCGCGTAGCCGTCGTCGACGGCCCCGGTCAGGACCGACGCCATGCCCGTGGGCAGCAGCATCACGATGATCTCGAACGGCCAGACCACCAACAGAGCGGTCGTCGCCGACTCGAGCGGCGCGCGCCCCAGATAGGGCTTCGCCAACAGGCGGTGCCCGAACACCATCGTGAAGGTCACCCCACCCAGCGCGGCCGCGCCGATCACCCACCGGGCCACGGCCAGGCCGGTGGGCCCACCCGCGTCGAGCGCGCCCACCACCACGGCGAAGGCGCCCACGACGGCGGATACGACATCGAGTCGGTCGGCAACCGGGGTCGGCGCGTCTTCGGCCGCACCCGGCAGCTCTCGTGTGCCCGCGGACTGCGTCCGGAAGGCCCGGTGCTCCACGAGTGACCAGGCCATCGCCACCGCGGTGATCCCCAGGAACACCGCGGCCGCCACGTCACGGGCCGTCACCCACGTTCCGACCACGGCAGCACCCAGTGCGCACATCGCCAGGACGAGCGCAAACACCCTGATCACCCAGGTCGCGCCGAACACCAGCCGTCGGCGGAATCCGATCACGACCTGCCAGACGAGGCACCCGGCCGCCCAGGCGATGAACACGGTCGCAGCGTCCATCCGGATCACCCGGGAAAGGCTAGGACAGCGCCTGCGAGGGCCGGGAACCTGATCGACGATGCAGCGCGCGAGGCCATCGACCCGGCGGGTACCGACCGCGCCGGCCTGCTCGGGGCACGAGAGGTTGCGCCTGGAGTTCGTGCTACCTTCGTTCCATCGCTTCGGGAGCTGACGGGCGCGCCGGTTCACCCGGCAACGATCACGGGAGTCGGACCATGAGTTTTCGTCCATGCCACGGTCTGCACGTCGAAGACGTCGACGGCGAGTACCTGGTGCTCATCCCCGAGGACGACCGACTGCATCGTCTGCGCGGCGATCAGGCCGAAGCGTTCGCGCTCGCCCGCGCCGGGGCCGACGCCGTCCCCGAGCATCTCCGATCCGCGATGGCCGGGTTGATCACCCTCGGCATCGTCGACACCGACGCTTGGACACGTCGCCGGGTCCTTCAACTCGGCGGAGCCGCCGCGGCCGCCGGGGTCGCCGTCGTGTCCCTGCCCGGCGTCGCGGCCGCCGCGTCTCCGACGCCGACGACGACACCGACGACGACGACACCGACGACGCCCCCTGACCAGCTCCCCATCTCCTACCTGGTCGTCGCCGGTGGCGGCGGCACCTACGAGTACGTGGGCGGCGGCGGCGGTGGGGCCGGCGGAGTCGTGACGGGTGACGCCACCGTTGCGGTCCCATCGTCATCCGCGGTGACCGTCGGCGCCGGCGGCAAGGGCATCCCCACCAGCGGCGAGGATTCATCACTGGGCACCCTGGCCACGGCGACCGGCGGAGGTGCCGGGGGTGGATTCGACCGGGCGGACGACGGCGGATCCGGTGGCGGGGGAAGTGGCGGTCCC
>JBDZVK010000200.1:0-3388 GCA_040255725.1 Actinomycetota bacterium | reverse complement strand
CCGGTGTGGACAACACCGGCGGCGGGGGCGGCGGCGGCCAAGCAACCGACGGCGGCTCCGGGGTGGTGATCGTCGCGTATGTGACCGCCGACGCGGCCGGATGGAGCGTCACCGGCGGCGACCGGGTCGTCACCGATGCCACCATGACCTACCACGTGTTCACCACCGTCGGATCAGACGCCAGTTTCGACGTGTCCTGACCGTCGCCGCCGCAAGGCGCGACGGTCAGCGTCGCCCGGGGAGTCGTCGCAACGTCGACGTCGGCCTCGTGGCCGGGGGCCACCGGGCCCCGGTGCGCCGGCGTCGACCGACCACATCGCGGCCGAAACCGCCCGAAGCCCGGTGTTGGCCCGTCACGACCACGTCCTCAGAGGGCGGCCGGTTCCCGACGCGCAGGAGCGCCCTCACCAGCGGCCACCACCTTCGCGTAGCTTGCCTGGGCGTGATGCGACGACCGGGTCAGCGGGGTCGCCTCCACGTGCGTGATGCCCAGCGCCTCACCGTACGCGGCGAACGCGGTGAACTCGTCCGGGGTCACCCACCGGGTCACCGGCAGGTGCGCCGACGTGGGTCGTAGGTACTGGCCGATCGTGACGATGTCGACGCCGATGCCCCGCAGGTCGGCCAGCGCCGCGTGGACCTCGTCGTCGCGTTCGCCGATCCCGACCATCAGCGACGCCTTGGTGATCAGCCCGGCGGCCTTGGCCCGGGCCAGCACGGCGAGCGACCGGGCATACGACGCCGACGGGCGCACGGCCCGCTGCAGCCGCGGCACGGTCTCGATGTTGTGGTTCAGCACGTCGGGACGGGCGTCGAACACCAACGCCAACGACTCGGGGTCGCCTTTGCAGTCCGAGATCAACGTCTCGACCTTCGTGCCCGGAGAACGTCGCCGGATCGCCCGGATCGTCTCGGCGAACGCGCCGGCGCCACCGTCTGCGAGGTCGTCGCGGGCCACACAGGTCACCACCGCGTAACCCAGGCCCATCTCGGCGACCGCTTCGGCCACGCGCTCTGGCTCGCCCGGGTCGAGCGGCAACGGCTTGGACGTGTCGACCAGGCAGAATCCGCACGCCCGGGTGCACCGGTCGCCGTTGATCATGAACGTGGCGGTGCCCTCGGTCCAGCACTCGGAGATGTTCGGGCAACCCGCCTCCTCACACACCGTCACGAGCTTCAGATGGCGCATCGTGGAGCGGATCGCGGTGTACTCGGGCGTGAGGTGCAGCCGACCCTTCGCCCACGACGGCTTGGTCGCGGCGATGTCGATGCCCTCGGTGACGCCCGCCTCGGTGAGCCGCTTGCGTTTGGGCGCCGACAGGGTGACCGAGTCGGCGACTCCGACCATCGCGGGGCCCTCGCCCCGTTTGGCGGCCGCCTCGCGGCTGAACGGGGCCAGGTCGGAGTCGTCCGCGGCGTGGCGCCACACCACGTCGGTGCGGTCGACCCGACCGTCGGGCGCCCACCGCTGCGCGGCACGGGCGGCGACCGCGTCGACCACGGTGCGCATCGACACGTCCACCCCTTCCGCGGCCAGCGACGTGACGCCTTTGTCGGTGATCCCACACGGCACGATGTTGGCGAACATCGACAGATCCGCGTCGACGTTCAGCGCGAAGCCGTGCAGCGAACGGCCGTGGGCGATCCGCACGCCGATCGCGGCGATCTTGCGCGGACGGGGGCCGTGCGCGCCGACCCACACGCCCGGAAAGCCGTCCAGGCGGGTCGCACCGGGCAGACCGACGTCGGCGAGCGTGTCGATCACGAGCTGTTCGACCGCGTGCACGTACGCGACCGTGTCGGGTTTGTCGCCGCCGCCCTTGCCGGGCAGCCACAGCACCGGGTAGCCCACGAGCTGGCCCGGGCCGTGATAGGTGACGTCGCCTCCCCGATCGGTCCGGATCACCTCGGCACCGGAATCTTCGTACGCCGACTGCAGCACGTGCAGCGGATCGGCCCGTACCCCCAGGGTGTAGGTGTGCGGGTGCTCCAACAACAGCAGATGGTCGTCGACGCCGGATGCGGCCAGTCCGTGCATGAGCGCGTCGGCGTCGCGGTAGACGACCCTGCCCAGCCAGCGGACGTGCAGGGTCATCGCAGGCGCCCCGCGCCGCTCGTGCCGGGCCTCACGCGAGCTCGACCTCCCAGTCCCGCGTCTCGAGGTTCTCCTTGATCTTGGCCAGGAACGCGGCGGCATACGCGCCGTCGAAGGCCCGGTGGTCGAAGCTGAGGGCCAACAGGCCGACCGAGTGGATCCCGATCGCCTCGGTGCCGTCCGCGGCGGTGACCACGACGGGTTTGCGACTGACCCCTTCGGTGGAGAGGATCGCGACCTCGGGCTGGGAGATGATCGCCCCGGTGAAGTGCGTGCCGTACGGGCCGGGATTCGAGATGGTGAAGGTGCCCCCGGTGATGTCGTCGATCGACAGGCTGTTCGACCGGGCCCGCTCCGCGAGCCCCTTGATCTCGCGGGCCACCGCCCGCAGCCGCAGGCCGTCGGCGCCGCGGATGACCGGCACGATCAGGCCCTCGTGGTGCAGATCGACGGCGATGCCGAGGTTGATGTCGCCGTGCACGATGAGCGACCCGTCACCCACCGAGGCGTTCACGTACGGGTAGTCGCGGATCGCGTCGACCACCGCCATCGTGATGAAGGGCAGGTAACTGAGCGAGAATCCCTCGGTCTCCTCGAACGCGGCGCCGTGGCGGCGACGGACCACCTCGACGGCTTCGTAGTCGACCTCGCTGGTCATCAGTACGTGCGGTGCGACGGCCTTGGAGTACACCATGTGCTCGCCGGTGAGCCGGCGCATCTTGTTGAACGGTTCCACGGTGTCGCGTGCGCCGGGGGCGACCGGGGTCTGGTCGGGCACCGGCCGCGGGGCCGGAGCGGCCGAACCGGCCGCCTGAGCAGGCGCCTGACGAGTCGCGGCCGCTCGAGGCGCGCCGTCGCCGGGCGTCGATGCCGGCGCGGCGGCCTGCCCGGCGGGCTGGCCCCGCTGCGCGTCGATGACCGCTTCGACGTCACCCCGGGTGATCCGCCCTCCCGGGCCGGTCCCTGCAATGGTGGACGGGTCGAGGCCGTGCTCGTTCACCAACGAACGGACGACCGGCGACAACAGCACCGACGAATCCGACCCGGGCTCGGTCGGCTGCGCAGGAGCCGTCTGCCGATCGTCGGCCCGCGGCGCCGCGGGCGCCGGTTCGGCGGTTGCTCGGGCAGGTGCTTCGGACGGGGCCGGCGCTTCGTCGGCGGGCTCCTCTGCCGTGCCCCCGGACGCCTGGGATTCCTCTTCGGCCGCCGGAGACGACGCGCCGGTCGCGGTCGCGTCGCCACCTTCACCGGCGCCGTCGGGTGACGCGTCCGCCGCGTCGCCGACGACGGCCA
>JBDZVK010000199.1:0-5151 GCA_040255725.1 Actinomycetota bacterium | reverse complement strand
GTCATCGACCCGGCCAAGGTGACCCGTGCGGCGCTGCAGAACGCGGCGTCGATCGCGGCCCTGCTGCTCACCACCGAGGCAGTCGTCGCCGACAAGCCCGAAGAGGCCGACCCGGCCGCTGCCGCTGCGGCGGCTGCGGGCATGGGCGGCATGGGCGGGGGCATGGGCTTCTAGTCCGACCCGCTCTCCAGTACCCACGCATCGGTGGCCGGTCCCTCAGGGGGCCGGCCACCGGCGCGTCACGGTGATCGTAGTTCGAGGCCTTGAGAATCAGGATCTTCCGCCGATCTGGAAACCCAAGCGCTGAAGGGTGTTACCCTCCAGGCACTCTTGTCTTGGTACGTGAAGGGGATGGGTCGACATGAAGCGGTTCGAGATCACGAGGAGTCGCCTGGCCGGGCGCGGCCGGAAGATTTCATGCGTGCTGGCGGCGCTCTTGATGCTCGTCACCTTCGGGTTGACCGCGGTGACCACGAGCGCGGGTGCGGCGACGCCGCCACCCGCGCCGACCGGGCTTGCCCCCGACGGAGGGAACGCCGGGCCGAACCCGGTGTTGACCTGGGACGCCGTGCCAGGGGCGGCGTACTACATGGTGAAACACCCCGACGCGAACGGAAACCAGCGCGAAGACCGGGTCTACGCAACGTCGTACGCGACAACCGTCGACTATCCGCTCGGTGTCGTCAGCTGGTCGGTCCAATCGATCGGCGAGGGCAACACGCCCGGTGGCAGTGCGAGTGCGTCGTTCAACAACACCTCGTCCAGCGCTCCGCACCTCACCTGCCCGACATCACCGGTCAGGTTCCCGGCTGAGTCTCCGAAGTTCTCATGGACGCCGGTCAGGGGTGCGAAGAACTACACCCTGCAGGTGTCGACGACCGAGACGTTCACACCCGCGTCGACCGAGACGTTCACGACGCAGGCAACGACCTACACCCTCACCGAGGGGGTTCCCGACAACCAGGAATACCACGCGAAGGTTTCGGCGACCACCTACAACAACACCAATACGCGTGCGTCGAGCACGTGTGATTTCACCGTGGTCTGGCGACCCGGGACGGGCGACTCGAGTGCGGCGAAGCCGACGCTGCGCAGCCCCAAGGACACGGCGACCGTGCGAGACGTGGTGCTGCGCTGGGATGCACTGGAGGGCGCCGCGAGCTATGAGGTCCAGATCAGTCCCAACGGCGACTGGGCCAACAACCTCTACTACGACGTCATCACCGCCTCCACCACCTGGTCACCGGCGAAGACCCTGAACAATGGATCGTACTATTGGCGGGTCCGCGGAATCGACAACGCCGGTAATTTCTCAGCGTGGAGCGACTCGTGGTTGCTGTCGGTCACCCCGCTCGCCGCACCGGAGCCGGTGTTTCCGGATGCGGACGCCACGATCGCGAACCCGGATCTGCGGTTCTCGTGGAAGCCGGTCCCCGGTGCCGCGGCGTATGAGCTCCAGTGGGCCGACGGCCCCTCGTTCAGCTATTCGAGCCAGAACGACGAGATCAATCACACCTGTATCACCAACCACACCGACTGGTCGCCGTACAGCTACGTCAACCCACCAGGGCAGTTCGGCGGCCCCGGGGGGAGGGGCGCGTGCCGAGCGAACGCCCGCGACCAGGTACCGAACTTCGTGGCAGGCACCACGGTGTACTGGCGCGTGCGTTCACTCGACGATTACACCACGAATGAGTTGGCATCGCCGTGGAGCACCAACGGCTTCGACACGACGAACCATCGGCCTTCGAACAACCGGGCGTTCGTGTCCACGTGGTCGACTCCTCGCCGCTTCTTCTTCAACAGCACGGTACCCATGATCAAGAGCCCTGCCTCTGGTACAACGGTCACAACTCCCGAGATGACCTGGACCCGCGTCGCCGGGGCCCAGAACTACCTCGTGACCTACACGACGAACTTCTGGCGCTGGGACAACAACACCAAGTCGTGTATCCCGCCCACGGGGAACCCCGGGACCCGTGTGGCCAGAACCTCCGCGCTCAGCTTCACGCCTTCGTTGGTCGGCGTGCCCCGCGCGCCCGACACCGATCGTGACCCCGACTCCGATTGGGACCAGTGCCCGATCGACGTGGGGTTCACGGTACAGGCTGTCGACTACAGCGGTCGGCTGTCGCCGCTTCCGCCCTTGCGGTCGTTCACGTGGGGCGGCTACTCGCTCACCGGGCTGACGACTGGTCCGACGATCCAACTCGACCCCACGTCGGTAGCGCCCAATGGCCAGACCGTGAACCCGCTGAACGGCGCAACGGTCGACGAAATCCCCCGCTTCAACTGGAAACCGGTGGCGGGGGCTGATCACTACCAGGTTCGCTGGTACGACAACCCCGCGGGGCAGGTGTTCGTGCCGATGCAGGACTTCAACATCGGTGGGTCCCAGATGGATCCGTTCACCGAATCGTTCACGCCGACCCAGCCCATCGACGCTGCCACCGGAGCTTGGGACGTCATCGCGCTCGATGCGGCGAACAATGTGATCGCTTCGAGTCCGAAGCGGACCCTCACCGTCGCACCGCCGGCCCCGGTCACGATCACCGGACTGACGACCCGCATGCACGACGGAAGCAGCAACTGCAATGTGAACGGCAGGGTCGAAGCCGACTGCACGACCTGGCCCGACGGCGCCACGATCCCGTCGACACCATTGATCACGTGGGAGACCAACGACAAGGCCGACTCCTACCGCGTGTACATTGCACTGGACCCAGGGTTCACGAACGTCCAACGGGTGTACTGGACAGGTCAGAACAGCATCCGCCCCGTCGAATCGTTGCCCGACAACCAGGCTGGTCAGTCGTACTACGTGGCTGTCCAACCGGTCAGGAACAACTGGCGAACCGGCGGATTGTATGTGACGAGCACCGTCTACGGCGACTACGGCGCGGCCATCGATCCTGCCAACGTCTGGTCGTTCCGCAAGCAGTCGGCCGCGGTGACGGGCCTGAAGGTGCTCGCTCCGACGTCGGCCGCGCCCAGTGACTCGACGAACATCTGCGATGACGGCAGCGGGGTTTCCACGTTCAGCGACACGCCCACGTTCTGCTGGAACGAATCCAGCACGGCGCCCTACACGTCTGGGGACGACGGCTCGGGGACGAATCAGCAGGGTGACGTCGGCGCGATGTCCTACCACATCCAGGTGGCGAGCACGCCCGACTTCTCCAACCTCATCGACGAGGCATGGGTCGACCAGGCCTCGTACACGCCGTACGAGTGGCCGATGCAGTCGAACGGTGGATACTCGCCCCAGTCGACCGGTGCGCCGACCTGGCGCCCCAACTACCGGACCTACCCCGACGGACCGATCTACTGGCGGGTTCAAGCGGTCGATGCCACCGGAAACAGCCTCACCTATGGCACCTACGGGGTGATCGAGAGCAACGACCGGCCGGAGCCGGTGATGAAGGACACCGCTGCCGTGACCCTGGACGGACCGGGTCAAGGTACCGATGTCGGATCGACCCCGTCACTGAGTTGGGAATCGAAGCCGTTCGCTGCGCGCTATCAGGTCGAGGTCGCCCGCAGCGGCGATGAGAACTTCTCGGAACCGAATATTGCGTTCCGGCAGTTCACCGACCTCACCTCGATCACACCGTCCGACAACAACCGACTCGACGGTGGCACGTCGTTGCCCGAAGGCGAGTATGCGTGGCGGGTGCGAGCGGTCGACGCCGACAACAACTCGGGCGCGTGGAGCGAGGTGCGGACCTTCATGGTCGTTCCTTCGCCGCCCGACCTGACGAGCCCCGGCAACAATCTCACGTTCGCGGAGTTTGCCGACCTCACGTTCAAGTGGACTGCCGTGGAGGGAGCAGTTCGCTATCGCATTCGCGTGACCCAGTCGAGCCCGCCGACGACAGGCGGCATCGTGGTCGACACCGTCTCGAACGCCTGGTCGCTCGACCGGCCTTTGCAGAACGGCAACTGGTACTGGCAGGTTGCGTCGCTCGACGCACAGAGCCGGGTGTTGGCGACGTCGACTCCGCGCTCGTTCCGGGTGCTCGGCACCCGTCCCGTCGCGACGAACCTGACGGCCGCGGGCAACGCCTACAGGTCGATCGCGCTGAGCTGGAGCGCGGCCCCCGGGGACTCTCCGATCACCAGTTTCGTGATCAACCTGTACAGCTCGTCGTCGGCATCGACGCCGACGACGACCAAGACGGTCAGCGCTTCGACGAGGAGCAACACCTGGCCGAACCTGACCGCGAACACCAGGTACTGGTTCACCGTTTCTGCGGTCGACCAGTACGGGCCGGGTCCCGAATCGAACCGGGCCACCGCCATCGCACCCGGGTACACCGCGGTCCAGTCGTTCGTCTACGCGGCGTACAACGACTTCCTCGGACGCAATCCGACGTCCAGCCAACTGAACGCGGCGACCGCCTACCTCGGCGCCAATCCGGCACCCTCCCGGAAGGCCGACTGGCTCCAGGCGCTGGCCAACTCGCCGGCCTGGGTGAACGCGATCGTCAACCAGTTCTACCTCGACACCCTCGGCCGGGCGGGTGAACCCGGCGGCGTGGCGTACTGGAGCGGCCAGATCGCGACCGGCCAGAAGACCGTCGCCGAGGTCGCCTCCAGCTTCTATGCCTCGGACGAGTACTTCGACGGCCAGTACGGCCAGAGCAATCTGACCATCTGGGTGAGGGATCTCTACGCGAAGATCCTGAACCGCGCGCCCGACAGCGGCGTGTCGTACTGGGTGTCGGCGGTGAGCGTGCACGCAAACCCCAACGCCTTCGCCGGGCGGCTCTGGGTCGCCTACAACTTCTACCAGTCCCAGGAGTCACGCCAGAAGCGGGTGACGGATCTGTACCAGAAGTTGCTCCACCGTGACCCCGACCACGAAGGACTCCTCTACTGGGCCGGCCGGATCCTCGACGAAGGCGACATCGCCCTCGCGGTGAGCTTGGCGTCGAGTGACGAGTACTACTCGAGGGCACAGACCCGCTACCCGGGCTGAACCTCGAAATCGACCGGGTCCGGACGCGCCGGCGTCACCGTCAGGCCCGGGCCCGGTCGACTGCTCAATAAGCTGACCCAGCATGGGTGCGACCGTGGGGAAGGCTGACGTCGGCGAGCCACCACCGCGGCCGGGGCGCTTCCGCCAGCACATCCCGCTGCCTCCGGGAG
>JBDZVK010000198.1:0-5165 GCA_040255725.1 Actinomycetota bacterium | reverse complement strand
CGTGAGCGGCGTAACCCTTCACGGTCTCGACCAGGTTCGGGATCAGGTCGGTCCGGCGCTGGAGCTGCACGTCGATCTGCGACCAGGCGTTGTCGACCAGGTTCCGCAGCTTGACCAGCCCGTTGTACTGCACCACCACGAAGATGCCCAGGAGCACCACGATCACGACGATGACGATGACGGCGATCAATGCCCTGCTCCAGGGTCGGTGGTCGAGCGAACGCGACCGATGCTAGCGCTGCGTGCATCGCACGAAGAGGCCGCAGCGGGTCGCCGATCAGGAGACCAGTGGACGGTAGAGCTCCAGATAGCGGTCGGCGAGATGGTCCATCGAGAACTCGTCGGCTCGACGGGAGCCGGCCGCGACGATGCCGGCCGCCAGGGATCGGTCCTCGAACACGCGGATGATCCCTGCCGCGAGATCTTCGGCGGAGCCCGGTTCGACGAGCACCGCCTCGACATCCGCCCGGGCGACGTTCGCGTACCCGTCGAGGTTTGCGGCCACGATCGGCACGCGGGCGGCCATCGCCTCGAGCAGCACGATCCCGAACGACTCGCCACGGATGCTCGGAGCGCAGTACACGTCGGCGCCGCGCAGCCGCCGGGCACGGTCCGCGTCGCTGATGCGACCCAACCACTCGATGCGCGGATCGCCGCGGTACTGCTCACGCAACGACTCGGTGAGCGGACCGTCGCCGGCGACCCAAACCCGCAGGTCGGCCGGCAGGTACCGCAACGCCGCGAGCAGCACCTGGAGCCCCTTGCGCTCTTCGTGTCGCCCGAGGAAGAGCACCGTCGGCGCATCGGTCTCGGCCGGTTCGGCCCCGGCGAAGCGCTCCACCTCGATGCCGTTGAACAGGATCGTGTACTCGCCACCGAGGTGGCGCTCGGCGAGGGCGCGAGCGTCCTCCGACACCGCGCACCGCGCGTCGAGGCGGCGGTTGACCCAGCGCGCCAGAAAACCCAGGTACTCGTACGCCTTGGAGTCACCGGCGGCGTGGAACGTGCCGATCAGCGGAGCGTGCTTGATGATCGCCGCGGTCGTGTTCGGGCCTGGCGAGATCGGTTCGTGCAGGTGGAGGATGTCGAAGTCCTCGTCGCGCAGCGACCGGATGAAGCGGAGCTGCGCGGGGACGTCCGGCGCGATCGGCGCGATCGAGCCGTTCGCCGCGGTGGGGATCGAGTTGCCCAGCGGGGTGATCCCCGGTTCGGGCGGCGGACCGTCACACGGCCCGAGCACCCGCACGAAATGTCCCTTGGCCCGCAGCGCCCGGGCAAGACCCAGGACCTGTCCCTGGACTCCACCTGGCACCGACAGGCTGTACGGGCTCACCATGCCGATGCGCATGCCGGCCAAGGGTAGTGTTGCGACTCTTTCGAGCTCCGGTCGGTACATTCGGCAGACATGGCCGTCACGTCGCTGTCCCCCTCGGTGGAAGAGCCGACGGGCGCGTCACGCATCGGCTGGGTGCGGTGGCTGATCCCCTGGGTGATGCGCCACCGCGGCGCGGCGCTCGTGTCGTTCGGCGCGGCGATCGTGGGGATGGCGGCGTTCTCGTTCGTCCCGGTGATCGAACGCGCCGTGATCGACGACGTCATCACCTCCGGTGACCGGGCGCTCGCGCCCTTCCTCGTCCTGCTCGGCGCCCTCGGCGCGGTCCGTTTCTTCACCACGGTCACGCGGCGCTATGCGGGAGGCAAGTTGGCGTACGGGGTTCAGGCCGATCTGCGCGATTCGGTCTTCGACCATCTTTTGACGCTCGATCTGAAGCGTCACGACGAGCTGCCCGCGGGCCAGCTCGTGTCGCGGGCGAACACCGACGTGAACATGGTGTTCCAGGTGCTCCAGATGTCGGCGATCATCACCGGCAACCTCGTGATGTTGGTGCTGGCGGTCGTGTTCATGTTCTCGTTCGCGCCGGCGCTCGCGGTGGTCGCCGTGACGGTGCTCGCCGCGACCTTCGCCCTGGCCTGGCGGCTGCGGGCGACCGTGTACGTGTCGTCGTGGGACGCGTCCCAGCGTGAGGCCGAGATGACCGCGGTGGCCGAGGAGGCCATCTCGGGCGTGCGTGTGGTCAAGGGGTTCGGCCAGGAGGAACGCGAGCTCGGCCGCTACATCTCCGCACTCGGTCACCTGTTCGGTGGACGGGTACGCATGGTACGGATCAGTGCCCTGTTCACCTCCACGCTGCAGGTGATCCCCCTGTTCGGCCAGGCGGTCGTCCTCGGGATCGGCGGTTGGATGGCCGTGAACGGCCAGATCACCGTCGGGACGCTCGTCGCGTTCTTCTCGTATCTCACCCAACTCGCTGCGCCGGCGCGGATGCTGGCGATGTTCCTCGCCGCGACCCAGCTCGCGCGGTCGGGCGCGGACCGCCTCAGGGACCTGCTCGACACCGAGACGACGATCGAGAACCGTCCCGACGCGGTGGAACTCGACGACCCGACGGGCGCGGTCGACTTCGACGGGGTGTCGTTCGCGTACCCGGGCGGGCCGCCACTGCTCGACGGCCTCGACCTGCGACTCGATCCGGGCGAGCGGGTCGCCGTGGTCGGTACCTCCGGCAGCGGGAAGACGACGCTGGCGATGCTGCTGGCCCGCTTCTACGACACCGACGCCGGCGCGGTGCGGATCGACGGCCACGACGTCCGCGACGTGACCCTCGCCGGGCTGCGCCGGCAGGTCGGGATCGCTTTCGAGGAGGCGTTCCTGTTCGCGGGGTCGGTCCGCGACAACATCGCGTACGGGCGCCCCCGAGCGACCGACGCCGAGATCGAATCGGCCGCCCGTGCCGCGCAGGCGCACGAGTTCATCGCGGCGCTGCCCGACGGCTACGACCAGACCGTCGGCGAGGGCGGGGTGACGCTGTCGGGCGGGCAGCGCCAGCGCATCGGGCTCGCGCGGGTGCTGCTGTGCGACCCGGCGGTGGTCGTGCTCGACGATGCCACCTCGGCGGTCGACGCGACGGTGGAGCACGCGATCCACGATGCACTCCTCCGGCGCCTCCAGGGCCGCACGACGCTGTTGATCGCCCACCGGCGTTCGACCCTCGCCCTCGCCGACCGGATCGTCGTGCTCGACGGCGGAAGGATCGTCGCGTCCGGCACCCAGGTCGAACTCGAGGCGACCAGTCCCCGGTTCCGGGAGCTGCTGAGCGGCATGGACGCGCCCGAGGAGGAACCGTCCCACGGCATCGTGCGAACGAGACTCGCGGCGCGTGCATCGGAAAGCGACGGCCACGCCATCGTCCCAACCTCGCGGATCGACGCCGGCGTGCGGAGGATGGGTGGCGGGGGGCGCGGCGGCATGCACGGCCCCCCCGGCGGCGGGTTGATCGGCCCGGCCACGCCGGAGCTGCTCGAACGCGTCGCGGCACTTCCCGAGATCCGCGACACCCCCGACGTGGAGGTCGACGAACACATCCCCGACCAGGGCGGCCTCGCGTTCATCCGATTCGTGCGGCACTGGCAGCGCGAGCTGGCCTTCGGCGCGGGGCTGGTGCTGCTCGACGCGCTCGCCACGCTGGCGATCCCGGTATTGATCCGATCGGGTATCGACCACGGGGTCACACCGTCGTCGATGGGTGTGGTGGTGGCCGTGGCGATCGCGGCGTGCGGCATCGCCGCGCTCGACGCCTGGATCATGTGGTTCGAGAACCTGGTGACCGGCCGCGCCGCGGAACGCATCCTGTTGGCACTGCGCACCCGGGTGTTCGCACACCTGCAGCGTCTGGGTCTCGACTTCTACGAACGGGAGCTCTCGGGTCGGCTGCTGACCCGCTTGACCTCCGACATCGACGTCCTGCAACAGCTCCTGTCGAACGGGCTCGTCAACGCCGCGGTCGCCCTCGTCACGTTCGTCGGCATCGCGGTGGTGCTCCTCGTGCTCGACGTGCCCCTGGCGCTGTGCGTGTTCGCGGTGACCCTGCCGCTGGTCGGTGCGACGATGCTCTACCAGCGGTTGTCGCGCCCCGCGTACGACCGTCAGCGCGATGCGATCGCCCGGGTGTTGGCCGACCTGGCCGAGAACCTCGCCGGCATCAGGGTGACCCAGGCGTTCGTGCGCGAACGGCGCAACCAGGACCGCTTCCACGAACTCGACGACGAGTTCCGCGCCTCGGGCATGGCCGCGCTCAAGATCCAGATCGGCTACTTCGCGTTCGTCGAACTGCTCTCCACGGTCGGCATCATCGTGGTGTTGGGTTACGGCGCGGTGCTGAACGACCGCGGGGCGTTGAGCGTCGGTGTGCTCGTCGCGTTCCTGCTGTACCTGACCCAGTTCTTCTCACCGATCCAACAGTTCTCGAACGTGTTCGACACCTGGCAGAAGGCCGCCGCCGGTGTCCGCAAACTCGACGGGCTCCTCACCGAGCGGCCCAGCGTGCTTGCCCCGGCGACCCCGGTCGACCTGCCGGCCGGAGAGGGCACGATCGCCTTCGAACACGTCGTGTTCTCGTACCCCGGGCAGCCGGTACCGGCGATCGACGATGTCGACCTGGTGATCCCGGCCGGCCAGCGCGTCGCCCTGGTGGGAGAGACCGGCTCGGGCAAGTCGACGATGGTGAAGCTGCTGGCCCGTTTCTACGATCCGACGTCGGGCACCGTGCGCTTCGACGGGGTCGACCTGCGCGACGTCGACCCCGGCGCGTACCGGCGCCGACTGGGATACGTGCCTCAGGAGCCGTATCTGTTCGCGGGCACGATCCGTGACAACCTCATCTACGGCCATCCCGAAGCCGACGACTCGACGGTCTTCGACGCGATCGAAGCCGTCGGGCTGGGCGGTCTGATCGAGGCCCTCGACGACGGGTTGGACCACTGGCTCGTGGAGCGCGGGCGGTCGCTGTCGACGGGGCAACGCCAGCTCATCTGTCTCGCTCGCGCGCTGATCGCCGACCCGGTCCTGCTGTTGCTCGACGAGGCCACCTCGAATCTCGACCTGGCATCCGAGGCCTGCATCGAGCGGGCGATGGACGTGCTGTCGGCCGGGCGCACGACCGTGGTCATCGCGCACCGCCTGGCCACCGCGGCCCGGGCCGACCGGATCCTCGTGATGGCCGACGGCCACATCATCGAGGACGGGTCACAGACCGAGCTGTTGGCGCACGGCGGTCACTACGCGGCCCTGTGGGACGCGTACGAGGGCGTCGCGGTCGCGTCCTGAG
>JBDZVK010000197.1:0-5220 GCA_040255725.1 Actinomycetota bacterium | reverse complement strand
AACTCGGCCATGGCGACGGGTACCTCATGTGGTGAAGCGTGATGGACACGTGACTTCCCCAAGTTACCAGTAGGTAACCTGATCGGACGAAGCGCCGGTGCCGTCTGCGCCACCACGCGCCGGTGGGGCGCCACGCAGGGCGCCCCACCGGGAACTGCCGGGTGTCCGCGGCGCAGGCCACGGGTCACTTCGTAGGCTGGATCAGCCGGCGTCGCAGATCGACGCGTCGGGCTTGGCCGCCAGGTCGTAGTCGGGCATCATCGCGCACTGCGTGATACGGGTCAGCCCGGCTCCCGGCTCGATGCCGATGATCTTGTCGTCGACATCCGAGCCCCACTTCGCCAGATCGGCGAGCGAGTCGATGTTCATGTAGGTCGGCACCGCGATGTTCAGCGTGGCGCTGCCTCCGAACCACTGGGAGACCTTGTCGAGCTTGTCGCCGAACTTGTTCCAGTAGTCCTCGTGGGTCGTCGGCAGCCAGGTGTCGAAGAAGAAGTCGAGGTCGCCTGCGGCCATCCCCTCGAACAGCGGCCCGGCGTCGAGCTCGGTGACCTTCACGTCGAACCCGGCGTCTTCGAGCAGCACCTTCCACAGGTTGGTGGCGGCGATGTCCTCGTCCCAGGCGATCAGGCCGATGTCGACCGACTGGCCGTCACCCTTCAGGCCTTCGACCCAGCCGTCGGCGAGCTTGCGGTTCTCGGGCTCCTTCAGCCATTCCTCGGCGCCCTTTTCGGGGTCGTCCTTGAACTTGTTCGCGGTGTAGACCTCGAGCCCGGCGAGCTCGGCGTCGCTCAGCTTGAAGTTCTTCAGGGCGTCGACCAGGTCGGCGTTGCCACTTTCGGCGGCCCACTTCTTGTTGGCCGTCGTCCAGATCTGCTCACCCTTGCCCATCGAACCCTTCGGGTCCTTCAGATCCTTGATCGAGTACGCGGCGTAGGCCCAGTGGGGGTGCCACAGGGTGACCACGATCGGCTCACAGTTCTTCAGTGACGTCTCGAGCTCGGTCAGCATCGCGGGGGTCGACGACGTCTGGAGTTCCCACTTGCCGGTGCTGGCGGTGGAACTGCTCGCGTCGATCTGGTCGCAGTCCGCGCCGAGCGGCTGGTCGGCTGATGCGGCGGTGGTCGTGGCGCTCGATCCGGCTGCGGTGGTGTCCGATGCGGTGTCGTCGCCGCTGCTTCCACACGCCGACAGCGCGAGCGCGCCGACCGTGATGAGGGCCGCGATGAGGCGGATCGGTCGTCTCGTGGTGGTGGTTCCTCGATTCACGAGGTATCAGCTCCTTTGGTGGTTGCTTGCTTTTTGTTGAGAAACGTGGGCGGAGGCGGCAGCACCGACGTGGCCCGCCCTACTGTCCGGCGGGCACGGTCTGGGACGAGTCGGACTCGGCGTCGCGCGTCGCCTCGGCCTGTGCGGTCGTCTCCTTCGAGAACAGCTGCGCCAAGCGGGCCCCCAACGACGGCTTCGACGTTTGGGAGTCGCTGCCGAACGCGGAGGTGAGCCGGTCGAGGATCACCGCGATGATGACCACCGCCAGACCGGCTTCGAAACCGACACCGATCCGGACCCGGGTGACCGCCGAGTACACGTCGGTCCCGAGCCCGGGTGCGCCGATCATCCCGGCGATGACGACCATCGACAACGCGAGCATGATCACCTGGTTGACGCCGGCCATGATCGTCGGACGGGCGAGGGGAAGCTGGATCTTGAACAGGATGCGGCGCGGCGACGCGCCGAACGCCTGGCCGGCCTCGACGACCTCTTCGTCGACCTGGCGGATCCCCAACTCGGTGAGGCGCACCGCCGGGGGCATCGCGAACACGACGGTGGCGACCATGCCGGGCACCACGCCGAGGCGGAAGAAGCTCACCGCCGGGATCAGGTAGACGAACGCGGGCATCGTCTGCATGAAGTCGAGCTGCGGGCGGATGATCGCGCTGAACAGGCGCGAGCGAGCCGCCATGATTCCCGAGGGGACCCCGATCAGCACGGCGATCAGCGCCGAGATCAGCACCAGCGACAGCGTCTCCATCGCGTGGTCCCACAATTCGAGGTTGTCGATAAGCAACAGCCCGAGGAACGTGAACAGCGCCATCATCCAGCCCCGGATCCGCCAGGCGATGACGGCGAGGATGATGGCGAAGACGATCGGTGTCGGCCAGCCGAGCAGATCGACGAGGCGTTCGTTCAGCCAGGTGAGCGAGTCGTTGATCCAGGTGAACAGCCAGTTCAGGTTGTCCTGGAGCCAGTCGACGGCATCTTCGACCCAGTCGGCGATCGGAATGTGGGCCAGCACGACCACCAGCGAGGTCATGAGGCGTCCTGTTCTGCGGGCTGCGGGGTGCGGTCCGCGGCCACGGTCGCCGGCGGACCGTCCGTTGCGAGTTCGGCGACGACGGGGGGAACCTCGCCGGTGGTCTCGTCGGAGAGACCCTCCAGCAGCGCCGCGCGGGGTACGACGCCGAGCAGTTGGCCGTTGTCGCCGACCACGGCGAGGGGCAGCGGGTTGGACGCGGCCGGGATGAGCAGTTCGGCGAGCAGCGTGTCGGGAGTGACCGTGGCGACGGCGTCGGTGTCGAGGAGGTCTTCGAGTTGCTGGGCGCCGCGCTTGATGCCCTTGGCGACGCCCGTGTCGTTCACGGTGCCGAGCAGGCGACCGCTGCGTGACAGCACGAAGAGGCCCGACACCTGGAGCTCCTCCATCTTGTGGAGCGCCGCGGTGGGGCCTTCCCAGGCGCCGATGGTGGCGACGGGTCGGCGCATGATGCCGTCCGCGGTGAGCACCCGGGAGCGGTCGACGCCTTGGACGAACGAGGCGACGTACTCATCCGCGGGGTTGGTGAGGATGTCCTCGGTGGTGCCGATCTGGACGATCGCGCCGTCGCGCATCACCGCGATCCGGTCACCGAGGCGCATCGCCTCGTTCAGGTCGTGGGTGATGAACACGATGGTGCGTTTGAGCTCGGACTGCAGCTCGATCATCTGGTCCTGCATTTCGCGTTTGATGAGGGGGTCGAGAGCGCTGAACGCCTCGTCCATCAACAGGATGTCGGCCTCGGTGGCGAGTGCCCGGGCGAGCCCGACCCGCTGGCGCATCCCGCCGGAGAGTTCGTCGGGCAGCGAGTCGCCCCAGCCTTCGAGCCCGACCTGAGTGAGTGCCCGGTCGGCCCGTTCGGTGCGTTCGGCCTTCGACAGGTCGTGCATGGTGAGGCCGAATGCGGCGTTGTCTCGCACGGTGCGGTGCGGGAGCAGCGCGAAGTGCTGGAACACCATCGACATCTGTTCGGCGCGCAGTTTGCGCAGCTCCTTCGAGTTCAGTTCGCCGATGTCGACGCCGTTCACCTCGACGGTGCCGCCGGTGGCGTCGTGCAGCCGGTTCAGGGTTCTCACCAGGGTCGACTTGCCCGACCCCGACAGGCCCATGATGACGAAGAACTCGCCGTCTTCGATGGTGAACGTGGCGTCGTCGACGGCCACGGTGTAGCCACGTTCCCGCAGGGTTTCGCGTGCCGAGAAGGGCGCGCCGGTCGCCTTTTGCTCCTCGATCCACGCCATCGCTTTGCGTGGATCGGGGCCGAAGATCTTGTAGATCCCGTTGGCGGCGATGGGCATGGGCGAGGTGGTCGTTGCGTGGCCCGGATCAGTGGTCCGAACCGGCAGCGGCTTCCTTCACGGTCGAAGTCAGAACTCGGGACGCGTCGAAATGAATTCCGTGCTCCCCGTGGTTTCACCTTAACCAGATCGGCCCCCGACGTGTGAACTCTTCGGGTCTCCGCCGCGTTTACGCCGGTCAGGTGCGGGTCAGTTCGGGTCCGTGCGGGGTATCGGAGATCTGCCATCCCGCTGCGGTGATCGCGTCGCGCAGCTCGTCGGCGCGGGCGAAGTCGCGGGCCGCTCGGGCGGCTTCCCGCTGTGCGGCCAGCTCCTCGATGTCCGCGGGGGCGGTTTGGTCACCGGCGTCGGTGCGCAGGTCGAGCCCGAAGGCCGCGGCGATCTGTTCGCCGGCGGCGGCGAGCCCGGCGGCGACGGCGTTGTCACCGGCGTCGAGCGCTGCGTTCACGCGCCGGACGGTGTCGAAGAGCACGGCGGTCGCGGCGGGGGTGTCGAGGTCGTCGTCCATCGCGGCGACGAAGCGTGCCATCACGTCGGGGTCGGCCAGCGCCGGCTCGAGGTCGGCGTCGCGCACCCGCCGGGCGAACGCGTCGAGCCGGGCGAGCGCGGCCTCCGCGTCGGAGATCGAGTCGTCGTTCACGTCGATGGGTGAGCGGTAGTGCGAGCGCAGCACCAGCAGCCGGAGGGCGCGGGCGTCGTGGGTGTCGATCAGCTCGATGAGGTTGGTGAAGTTGCCGAGCGACTTCGACATCTTCGTCCCGTCGACTTCGACGAAGCCGTTGTGGACCCAAAAGTGGGCGAAGTCCGCACCGTCGGCCACGGCCTGGGCGCGTTCGTTCTCGTGGTGGGGGAAGGCCAGGTCGAGTCCGCCGCCGTGGATGTCGAAGCCCTCCCCCAGCAGGTCGAGTGACATGACCACGCATTCGGTGTGCCAGCCGGGTCGGCCCTCCCCCCAGGGCGAGGGCCAGGCGGGTTCGCCGGGTTTGGCGAACTTCCAGAGCGCGAAGTCGACGGGTGATTCCTTGTCGTCGGGGCCTTCCACCCGGGCGCCGGCGCGCAGCGAGTCGATCGACTGGCGGGCGAGCAACCCGTAGTCCTCGACCGTCGCGGCGCGGAAGTACACGCCGTCGCCGGCGATGTAGGCACGGTCGGCGTCGACGAGGCGCTCGACGAGTGCGACCATCTTCTCGACGTACGCGGTGGCGTGGGGGTCGTGGGTGGGTCGCAGTACGCCGAGCGCGTCCATGGCGTCCCACCAGATCGCTTCGTTGTCGCGGGCGACCTGCTCCGGGGTCACGCCGAGTTCGGCGGCGCGGGCGATGATCTTGTCGTCGATGTCGGTGATGTTCGACACATGGGTGACGTCGTTGCCGGCGTAGGTGAGGTAGCGGCGCAGCACGTCGAACACGAGCGCGAACCGGCCGTGGCCGAGGTGCGGAGGCCCGTAGACCGTGGGTCCGCACACGTACATCGACACCTGCCCGGGGTTGCGGGCGGTGAAGGGCACGACCTTGCCGGATGCGGTGTCGAAGAGCGCCAGCATGACCGCTCACGGTAGTGGCCGACCTGGTGTGTGGTGGCGCCCGGGGGTGGGTGCGCCAAACTGGT
>JBDZVK010000196.1:0-5239 GCA_040255725.1 Actinomycetota bacterium | reverse complement strand
GGCACGCCGACCGTGCCGACCGGTCGCATGCTGGTCACGGTCGTGCGAAGGAAGTCGACACCGGTGACCGTCGCACCGCTCAGATCGGCACCGGTCAGGTCCGCGTCGGTGAAGTCGACGTTGGTCAGATCCGCGCCGCTGAAGTCCGCGCCGCTCGCGACCGCCGATCGGGCTTCGCTTCCGGCGAGATGCGCGCCGCTCAGATCCGCGCCGGTCAGCACGGCATACGCGAGCGACTGGTCGGTCAGCTTCGCACCCGACAGATCGGCGCCGGTGAAGTCGACACCGTCGAGGTGGAGGCCCTTCAGATCGTGATCGGCGAAATCGACCGCTCCCAACACCGCGCCCGGGCCGACCAGATACCCCTCGTACAGCGCCCAGTCGGTGGGCAACGTCGTCGGAACGCCGATGACGCCACCGGACGACACGTAAGTGAGGGTGACGTCGGTGAAGGTGACGCCGCCGAGGTTCGCGTCGGTGAAGATCGCATGCGACAGATCGAGGTGGTCGAAGGATGCGCCGGTGAGATTCGTGTCGCTGAAGTCGACCCCCGCGAGGCTGAGACCGTTCAAGCCGTTCAACTCGAAGGTGGTGCCACTCAGGTTCGCGCCCGACACGTCGGCGCCCGGGCCGATCAGGTAGTGCTTGGGCATCAGCACCCAGTGGGTCGGCAACGACGCCGGGTCGCCGATCACCCCGAACGTGCGGGCACCCGCGAGTTGGGCACCCGCCAGCACGGTCCCCTCGATGGTGGCGTCCGTGAGATCCGCTCCGGTGAGATCCGCACTCGTGAGCGACACGTCGGTCAGATCGGCGCCGCTGAAGTCGGCTCCGGCGAGCACCGCGGTCGGACCGACCAGATACCCGCGCAGCATCTGCCAACCAGCGGGCAGTTTGGGCACGCCGATGACGCCGCCCGACACCGGACCGTCGAACACGACGTGTGAGAAGTCCGCACCCTTCATATCCGCGCCGGTGAACACGACGTCGGTCAACTTGATGCCGCTGAACTGGGAGTTTCTCAGGTCGGCGCCGGTCAGATCCACGCCGTCGAGCGCGGCGTTGAGCTCGGGTCTGATCACGAGGTCGGCGCCGGCGAGGTCGGCGCCCGGACCGAACAGGTAGCCGTACCTGCACAGCCACTTGTCGGGAAGCTGGGCGGGCGTGCCGGTGATGCCACCCGAGACGACGCCGGTCAGCACAGCGCCGTCGAGGTCGAGTCCGTCGAGGTTCGCGCCGCTCAGGATCGCACCGGTGAAGTCGACGTTGGTCAGATCCGCGCCCGTGAGGCGGAGGTTGCCACTGAGGTCGGCGCCGGCCAGATCCGCGCCGTGCAGGTTCGCTCCGGTGAGATCTGCACGGGACAGGTCGCAACTCGAAAGGTCCGCGCCGGCGAGATCCACGCCGCGCAGGTCGACCGACGTGCCGAACCGGTCGGGGGTGCAGGCCCTGCCGGGAATGCTGATCGTGCCCGTCGACACGGTGCCTCCCGCCACCGGCGTGTAGGTCGTGCCGTTGCCCTGGCCGGGGTCGAAGCGGCCGTCGGTCTCACCGACCACGTGGATCGCATGCGTCCCGGTCGGATCGAACAGGCCGATGGTGGTCGCGACCGCGTTCAGGGCGTGCAGGGCGAAGGTGCCGTCGGCGGCGGTGACGCCGTGACCGACCACCCGACCGTCGGCCGCGTCGTAGGCGACCACCCAGATGCCACCGGTCGGGCCGGAGGCGTCCGCGACCGTGCCGGTGACCGTCGACTCGGCGGGCAGCACGACGTCGTTGCCGGAGCTCGCGCCGCCGTCGGCCAGCGTGACGACGTGCGCGTCGGCGAGGTGCGCCGCCCCCGCTGCCGACGCGGCCACGAAGCGGGTCGCGTGCCCGACCGCGTCGACCACGATCCGGTACTCGCCGGGCAGGAGCGCGTCGATGTCATACGCGCCATTCGCACCGGTCGACGCGGTGGCGACCACCGACCCGGCGGCGCTCGAGTCGCCGTTCTCGACCCGCACGGTGGCGCCCTCGACCGGCCCCTCCGCGTCGGTGACCGTGCCCGAGATGCTGCCCGTGGTCAGCTCGGCGTCGACCGTCGCCGGCGCCGCCGAGCTCACCGTCACGGGCGTGGCGTCGGCGAACGTCGTGGCGCCGTTCCACCAGAGGGCGGCACCGGTCTGGCCGAAGGCGACCTTGTAGGTGCCATCCGGCAGATCCGCCGAACCGAATGCGTAGTTCCCGTCGGCGCCGGTCACGGTCGAAGCGACCAGCGTCGCCGAGTCGACCGAGTAGACCCCGACGGTGACGTGGGCCACCGCCCGCCCACCGTCGGTGCGCAACCGACCCGACAAGGTCAATGGTCCGGCGTGACAACCCGCAAGGATCGTCGCGGCGAGACCCAGCAACAACGCAAAGCCGGCTCCGGTCGCCACCCGTCGGATCATCATGCGTTCCTCCGCTCACTCGACGGCCGCCGACCGCTCCGGTAGCGGCGGTCTTCGCCATCTGGTTCCTCGTCCCGGTGTGTCCGGGGGCGACGAGCGTAGCCGCTGGATCATCGCGAGGTGATGTCTTCGGCCTGCGCGGCCTGCCCGCCCTGCCCGGCCGGCCCGGCGGGCGGACCCGCGGCATCGGTGGCCGGTCCGTGACCGGTCAGAAACCGTCCCAACCCGGCAGCGCCGCGGCCTGGCGGATCCAGTCCGCGAACTGTTCGGCGTCGAACACGCCGTCCTCACCGATGTGGGCGTACGCGGTGTCGGGGTCCTTGGAGGGTTCCGGTGGCACCGGGTCGAGCGACGTGCCGTTGAGGAACGTCACCTTCACATAGCGCGTGAAGCAGTGGAAGCTGAGGAACCACCCGTTGCCCTCGGTGCCGTAGAACGGCGAGTTCCACCGGACCGCCTTGCGCACGTCGGGCACCACCTCGCCGATCAACTCGTCGAGACGCCGCCCCACGTCGTGCTTCCAGTCGGGCATCGCCTCGATGTACGCCTGCACGGGTGCGTCACCGTCGCCCTTGGGGATCTGCGGGTTGCCGCCCGAGAGCAGCACCACCTCACCATCGGACTTCTTCGCGGCCATGTCAGCAACTCCTGGTCGGTCGGGGTCCCTGGCGACCAGTCTGGCACGAGCGTCGGTTGTGCCGCGCCGGGTCTGCCCGCGGGCAGCCGCGTCGGCGAGCCCTCAGCCGACCACCCCGTAGCGCAGCGACACGATCCCGCTCGCGAACCGGCGCTCGTCGACCAACTCCAGGTCGACCCGGCCGATGCCGGGCAGCGCCGGTTTGCCACCGCCCACAAGCAAGGGGCGCACCAGCCACTCGATCTCGTCGACCAGGCCCGCCTCGAGCATCTGCCCGGCCAGGTCGGCCCCGCCGACCAGCAGGTCGCCATCGACCGACGCCTTCAGGTTGCGGACCACGTCGGGGTCGAGTCGCCGGTCGATGCGCGTGCGCCCGGTGACCGGCTCGGCCAGGCTCGTCGAGAACACGACCTTGTCGGCGCGCTGCCACACCGTGGCGAAGTCGGCCATCAGCTCCGACGCCGCCGCGAACGACGGGTCGGTCTCCCACACCGCCATCGTCTCGTAGAGGCGCCGCCCGTACAGGTGCACCGCCATCGGGCGCAACAGGTCGGTGGTGTACGCGAACACCTCGTCGTCGGATTCGGACCACGCGAACTCGCCGTTTCGATCCTCGATGAACCCGTCGAGTGACACGTTCGTGATGTAGCGCAGGGTGCCCATGATGATCGGCTCCAGGGTCGAGGGTTCGCGGTGCGGGGCGCCGAGCGTAGCGGTCGTCTTCTGCGCGTTCAGGCCGCCCCGCGCGCCAGCGCCGCCGTGGCCGACGCGTCGACCGCCTCGGGCGCATCGCCGAACGCGATCGCCAGATGCCGACCGTTCGCACCCAGCAGCGCCGGCGTCTGGGCGGGGTCGATCAGACCGGCCAGCTCCAGGGCCACCAGCCCGTGGGTCGCGCCCCACAGTTGCGCGGCGAGGGTGCGCGGGTCACTCGGGTCGGTGAACCGGCCGGCGGCCACACAACGCTCGGTCACCTCCACGAGCATCTCGAAGGTGGCCAGGCTCTCGTCCACCAGACCGGAACCCGCGGTGTCCGTCGCCGGGTCGTCACCTGCTTCGGTGCGGCCGGCCCGACCGTCCGGCGTGCCCAGGCCCACGTCGACGGGCGTCGCGATCGGCAGGCGGTCGAGAAACATCGCCCGGTACAGATGCGGGTTCTCCCGCGCGTTGGTCGTGTAGGCGGCGCCCAGGGCGATCAGATCCGCGACCGGGTCGTCGGTGCGCTCGACCGCGGCGAGGTGCGTGGCCAGGCGACGGAACCCCTCGGCGCACACCTCGAGCCGCAACTGGTCCATGCCGCCGAAGTGCGTGTAGATCGCCATCGTCGACGTGCCGACCTGCTGCGCCAGATGCCGCAGGGTCAACCGCGACGCTCCTTCGGTGGCGAGGATCTGCGCGGCCGACTCGATGAGCGCGGCACGGACGGCGGGGTCGGCGACACGGGCCATGTTGACAGCATGCCATAACGACGCTATGAATATGACATAGCAGCGCTATAGAACCAGGAGCCGACCATGACCACCACCGAATCAGCCCCCACGACCAACCGCTACCTCACCGGCATCTTCGCGCCGGTCGCCACCGAGGAAACCGTGCTCGACCTCCCCGTGGAAGGCTCGCTGCCCGACCACCTCGACGGTCGCTACCTGCGCAACGGACCCAACCCCATCGGCGACGTCGACCCCGCCACCTACCACTGGTTCACCGGCGCTGGCATGGTCCACGGCATCCGCGTGCGTGACGGCAAGGCCGAGTGGTACCGCAACCGCTGGGTCCGCTCCGCGGACGTCGCCGCCGACCTCGGCGAACCGGCCCGCCCCGGGCCGACCAACGGCGACTTCGACTTCTCGGCCAACACCAACGTCATCGGCCATGCCGGGCGCACGTTCGCCATCGTCGAGGCCGGCTCGAACCCCTATGAGCTCACCGACGAACTCGACACGATCGGCCCGTGCGACTTCGACGGGACCCTCGGCGGCGGCTACTCCGCCCACCCGCACCTCGACCCGGCCACCGGCGAACTGCACACCGTGTCGTACTACTGGGCGTGGGGCAACCAGGTGCGCTACAGCGTGCTCGACCCGGGCGGCCGCATCACCAAGCTCGTCGACGTGCCCACCACCGGCGCGCCGATGCTCCACGACTGCGCGGTCACCGCGAGTTCCGTCGT
>JBDZVK010000195.1:0-5241 GCA_040255725.1 Actinomycetota bacterium | reverse complement strand
GTTCGTATGATCTGGGCATGTTCGATCCCGCTGCGCTCACCGATACGGGCCGCAAGATCGCCGGGGTCGACGTGCGGCTCTGCAGCGACGCCGAGCTCGAGGACGCGGTGATCGGGCTCGCCGCGCTCCGCAGTTTCGTCGAGGTGACTGAGGCCCACGTCCTCGCCGAACTCGACGCCCGCGGCGCCACCGACCGCGACCATGGCATGCGCACGGCCTCGTGGGCTGCGGCCGCCACGGGTGGTGCCCGCGGGCCGATCGTGGGGCGCATGAAGGTGGGTCGTTCGCTGCGGAACCACTTCGACCGCATCGACGAGGCAGTGTCCGATGGCCGGCTCGGCTTCGACCACGCAAAGACCCTCTGCGATGTCGACAACCCCCGCATCACCGACATCCTCGCCGGATCACAGGACGAGATCATCGACCTCGCCGAGGCCTCCACCTTTCCCCAATGGAAGCGTGACGTGACAGCGCTCGCCGAGCACGCCGACGCCGACGGGCCGGAACCCGACCCGTGCGCTTCGAACGAGTTGCGCCTCCCCAAGACCCTCGACGGTCGCACCGAGATCGCCGGCAGCCTCGACGCCGCCAACGGCCTGCTCGTCAGAACCGCTATCGACGCGAAGGCCGACGAGTTGTTCCGTAGCTACAGCCGCGACCACAACCTTTCCGGAGATCTCGAGGTTCCCGGCCGCCCGTCGCTGCGTGCCGAGGCCTTCATCGAGCTCATCCGCATCGCGATCGGCGCCGAACCCGGGTCAAAGAGCGCGCCCCGCGCCGAAGTCACCCTGGTCGTCCACAACGAAGAGACCTGTGACTCCGCAGGCGCCCCGCTCCCCCGCGCCGCCACCGACGTGTGGGGCTGCGACCCGGCCGTCTGGGGCGTGATCGTCGATCACATGGGCATCCCCGTCGACGTCGGCTACACCAGTCGACTCGCCACCATCGCCCAACGCCGCGCCATCGCCGTGCGTGACGGCGGCTGCACCTTCCCCGGCTGTGATGCCCCCATCAGTTGGTGCGATCACCACCACGTCGTCGACTGGCGGAAGGGTGGCCCGACCGACCTTGCCAATCTCGTTGCTCTGTGTCGTCACCACCACGGGGTCACCCACCGCAACGGCTGGTCGATGACCCTCGACGACGACCAGATCCCCCACTGGACCAGTCCCGGCGGCGATCATCTGACCGGTCAACGCCACCACCGACAACCGCCACCCGGCGGGTCACCACCCGAGCGGCCGCCACCTGATGGTCACCGGTCAGCCAGTGCCGGCCGGGCGCGGCCACCGACCGGACACACAACCGCGGTCGCCGCATGAGCACACGCGGCCCGGCGCGCAAACCCGAGACCCGCGCTCGGCGTGGCCGGGAGGTCGGCGCACGAGCCGGCGCGTGCGCCGCCGGGGTCGGGCACGCTCTGGCCGATCCCCGCTCCCTGCACCAGCGGCACACCGGTCATACTGCCCTAGGGTGAAAGTGGCTGCACCGTCCGTTCGACCGTGCAAGGAGAGACCGCTTATGAAGCTGCTGATCGCCGTCGGTGAGACACCGAAGAGTGACGTTCCACCTCCGGGAGTCGCCGCCATCATCGAGGCGGCGACTGAGATCCAGGTGACGAGTCCCGCCATGGTCGGCCCCCTGAAGTGGCTCGCCGGCGAAACCGACAAGGCCCGCCGGGTCGCGAATGACCGGTTGGGTGAGATGCTACGACGGATCGACGACACCGACGCCGAGGTGTCGGTCGCGGATCTCGGGCACGAACCCCCGTCGATTGCGTTGGCCGAGGCCCTCGGAGACTTCGACGCGGACCACGTGCTGATCGTCGCCGACAGCGGTGACACCCGGTGGCGTCGCCGCCGCGTGCTCGACGAGCTGCTCGACCGCGAAGGCCTGGTGTTCACCGTGGTGGTCGCCTGACCCGCTCCCCGGGGGCACCTGATGAGTTCCAGACTCGACAACGTGGGCATCGTCGTGGAGGACCTCGACGCGGCGATCGCGTTCATCACCGAACTCGACCTCGAGGTCGAAGCCCGCATGATGATCGACGTGGACGACCTGGACGCCACCCTGGAGCGCCTCGTCAGGTGTCCGCTTCGGTTGCTCCCGCCTCGGCGTCCGGGTGCACGCCAGGCTCAGCCGTCCCATCCCCGACCGCTCCCGGCACCGCGCACACGCCGTCGCTGCACCGGGCGGCGTCCGGGTCGCCGAAGACCTCCAAGATCACCGGTTCGTCACTCACGACGCGACCTCCTCGTCGAAGTCGTCGAGATCAGTTCCGGCCCGGTCGGCGACGACCTGCTCCAAGACCTGGACGAACGTCTCGGGACTCTGCGCGCCTGACACGCCGTACCGCCCGTCGACCACGTGGAACGGCACGCCGTCGATGCCGAGTCGACGCGCCTGATCCTGGTCGTCGTGCACCGCCGAGATCAGCTCGTCGGCATCGAGCACCCGGGTCACCTCGGCCGGGTCGAGTCCGACCTCGGCACCCAACTCGGCCAGATCGGCGATCCGCCCGACGTGGCGGCCCTCCACGAAATAGGCGTGCAGCAAGCGTTCCTTCACCTCACGCTGCAGCCCCTGGGCCTTGGCCAGGTGCAGCACCTGGTGCGCCCTGACCGTGTTGGTGTGCTGCATGGCATCGACGTCGTAGTCGAGCCCCACGGTCTTTGCGATGCCGGTGATCTGGTCGAGCATCGCTCGCGCCCGCTCGGGTGAGACGTGCTTGTGCTCGACGAGAAAGTCGACCTCGCTGCCTGCGAAATCGACCGGCGTGTCGGGCGACAGCTCGAAGCTGCGGTACGTGACCGTGACTGGTGGGTTGCCGGGATTCTGCCCGAAGGTCTCCAGCGCCGACTCGAGGCGACGCTTGCCGATGTAGCACCACGGGCAGGCGATGTCGGACCAGATGTCGATGGTGATCGGGGTTGTCACGGTGCGTCCTCGTTCAGTCGAACCAACACCTTCGCCAACGCTCGAGCACGGCCGATCATTCCCGCCCGGGCGGCAGGGTGACCGGCGTCCTCGCCGGCGCGCCTGCCCTAGCATCGGCGTCGTGAGTGACGTCGCACCGCACGGGGACGACGCGACGGCCCCACCCGACCAGACGTGGCAGGCACGTTTCATCACCGCCGGCGACCACGACGGCTCGCCTGGGTCACCGGCGCCGTACCTGCGCACCGAGTTCACCGTCGCCGACGGGCTCACCGCCGCGACCTTGCACCTCACCGCGCTCGGCCTGATCGAAGCGCACCTGAACGGCGCGGTCATCGGCGACGAGGTGCTCGTCCCGGGCTGGACCTCGTACCGGCACCGACTGCTGGTGTCGACCCACGACGTCACCGAGCTGGTCACCGCGGGGGCGAACGCGCTCGGCGCGATCGTCGGTGAAGGCTGGGCCGTCGGGCGGCTCGGCTGGGACGGCAGACGCCAGTTCTGGGCCGACCGGCCGGCCGCGTTCATGCAACTCGAACTCGACTACGGCGACCGGACCGACATCGTCGCCACCGACACCACCTGGCAGGCCGGAACCGGCGGGGTGCGCGCCAACAGCCTGTACGACGGCGAGACCTACGACGCCCGGGCCGAACCGTCCGGGTGGGACGCCGCCGGGTTCGACGACTCGGCCTGGGGAGCCGTCGACGTCGTCGACCGGGACCTCACCACCCTGGTCGCCTCGACGGTGCCGCCGATCCGCCGGATCGAAACGCTGGCCGCCCGCGACGTGTTCACCACCCCGGCCGGGCGCACCGTCGTCGACTTCGGTCAGAACCTCACCGGCTGGGTTCGCCTCACCGCCCGAGGTGACCCGGGCACGACGATCACGCTGCGCCATTGTGAGACGTTGATCGACGGCGAGCCTGAATTCGAGACCAACCGCGGCGCGCTCGCCACCGACCGCTTCACCCTCTCCGGCAGCGGACCCGAGACGTTCGAACCACGCTTCACCTTCCACGGTTTCCGCTACGTCGACATCGACGGCTGGCCCGGCGAGCCCACCCCCGACGCGCTCACCGCCGTCGTCGTGCACACCGACCTGCGCCGCACCGGCTGGTTCACCTGCTCCGACGAGCTGCTGAACAGCCTGCACGACAACATCGTGTGGTCGATGCGCGGCAACTTCGTCGGCATCCCCACCGACTGCCCCCAACGCGACGAACGCCTCGGGTGGACCGGCGACATCAACGCCTTCGCTCCCACCGCCACCTTCCTCTACGACGTGACCGCCACCCTCGGCTCCTGGCTGGCCGACCTCGCCGCCGAACAGGCCGCGACCGGCGGGGTGCCATCGGTCGTGCCCGACATCCTGGGCGAGCCCCCCATGCCCACCGCACTGTGGGGCGACGTGGCCGTCAACCTGCCGGTGTGCCTGTACGAGGCGACCGGCGACCGCTCGATCCTCGAGGCCCAGTACGCATCGATGACCGCCTATGTCGACTCGGTGATCCCCCGGCTGGACGACCGCGGCGTGTGGAACACCGGGTTCCAGTTCGGCGACTGGGTCGACCCCGACGCGCCACCCGACAAACCCGGCGCCGGCAAGGCCGACCGCTACCTGGTCGCCACCGCCTACTTCGCCCGCACCACCCGGCAACTCGCCGAGGTCGCCGCGCTGCTCGGCCACGACGCCGACGCCACGAAGTACGCGTCGCTGCACGCGCGGGTACGCGCCGCGTTCCGTGACGAATGGGTGACCCCCGCGGGTCTGGTCGCCGACGCGTCACCCACCGCGTCTGCCCTGGCGATCTGTTTCGGGCTGCTCGACGAGAGCCAGGAAGCCCGGGCCGGGCAACAGCTCGCCCGGCTCGTCGCCCGGGCCGGGCACCGCATCGCCACCGGTTTCGCCGGCACCCCCTGGGTCGACGAGGCGCTCACCCGCACCGGCCACCTCGACACCGCGTACGAACTGCTCACCCAGACCGAGTGCCCGTCGTTCCTGTACCCGGTGACGATGGGCGCCACGACCGTGTGGGAACGTTGGGACGCGATCCGACCCGACGGCACCCTCAACCGCACGGGCATGACCTCGCTCAACCACTACGCCCTCGGTGCCGTCGCCACCTGGCTGCACCGCACCGTCGCCGGCCTCGCGCCCGCCGGAGCGGGCTACGCGCGCCTCGCGGTCGAACCGCGACCGGGCGGTGGGCTCACCCACGCCTCCGCCGAGCACGACACACCGCATGGCCGGGCGCGGGTCGCGTGGCACATCGGCGACGACGCGCGCTTCACCCTGGAAGC
>JBDZVK010000008.1:21921-28485 GCA_040255725.1 Actinomycetota bacterium | reverse complement strand
TCGGCGAGCGTGGCCGTGTAGTGCTCGAGCGCGGCGGTGACCGCGAGACACACTTCGGGCGAGCGGGTCTTCTCGTTCATGGCGAGCCCGCGGCGCACCAACCGGTCGACCCGGGCGGTCGGGTAACCCAGTGCCTGGAGCCGGGCGTTGAAGTTGCGGTGCTCGCGTCCGTGGTTCGCCTCCTGCCCGATGAACCCCGCGACCTGCTTCTTGAGTTCGGGGTCGGTGATCTGATCGCGGTAGTGGCGCACCGAACGCACGAAGAAGTCCTCGCCTTCGGGGAACAGGGCCGACAGCACCGCCACGACGTGGCTCATCAGCTCGTCCTCCATGAAGTACTTCGGCAGCGGATCGGTGTCGTAGTCGAGGGTCAGTCGCCGCGCCTTGATCGCCTGCACCGGGGCCGGTCCGTCGGCTGCGGCATCGGTCTCTCGTGTGGTTTCCGCTTCGGTGGCTGCACTGCTCATGCGGCGACTCCCAGGGCTCGTCGGGGCTTGGTGTTACCAACGGTAACCCATTGCCCATCGGGTCGCAGCATGACTTCCGCCACAACCCCACCACCCCAGGAGGCGGAATGCTCAGGCGCTGCGAAACCGCCGGGAAATGGCCCCGATCCCATAGGCTCGCGGGCCGCGACGGCCCCACCGCGACCCACACCGGCGGGCGACGCGACGTGCCCCCGACCCGGAAGCGACGACCATGCGAGCCACCGACCGACGCCCCGCACGAGCCGCCGCGCTCCTCGTCGTGGTGGCGACCGCGGTCGGCGCCGCCTGCGCGTCGAAGCCCGAACCGGCCTCCACTGCCGGCGGCGCCACGAAGGCGTCGACGACCATCGTCGGCACGACCACCCCGCCGCCACCCACCACGGTCGCCGGCCCGCCGTCGGACCGGACGATCATGCGGCGCGTCGACCGCATCACCGGCAACATCACGCCCAAGTCGGTCGCCGCGTCGCCCACGGGGCTGGTCAGCGCCCAGTCGATGATGTACTCCCACAACGTCACCTGGTACGACCCGGCGACGCGCGAGCTCACCGCCACCATCTCCGACAGCGTCGATCTGGCCGACTTCGGGATCGACGGGCACCCGGGCATCTCGAAGGGCGCGCCGGTCGAGGCGGTGTTCACGAAGGACGGTCGCCACGAGTACGTGTCGAACTATTCGATGTACGGCGAGGGGTTCGGCCCCGAAGGGCTCGACTCGTGCAGCGCCGGGGACGGCACCGACACCAGCTACGTGTACCGCCTCGACGTCGCCACGAAGAAGATCGACCAGGTGATCCACGTGGGTGCGGTGCCCAAGTTCATGGCACTCACCCCCGACCAGCGCTACCTGCTCGTGTCCAACTGGTGCTCGTGGTCGCTCAGCGTCGTCGACACCGCCGAGGGCATCGAGTACAAGCGGATCGACCTTCACGGCCGCTACCCGAGGGGCATCGTCGCGTCGCCGGATTCGAAGACCGCCTACGTGGCGATGATGGGCTCGAACGAGGTCGTCGCCGTCGACCTGGCCACCAGCGACGTGACCGTGTTCGCCCGGACCGGGGCGGGGCCGCGCCACATCGTGATGTCGCCCGACGCGCAGTACCTGTACGTGACCAACAACTCCTCGGGCACGGTCACCAAGGTCCGACGCAGAGACGGCGAGGTCGTCGCGACCCATCACACCGGCGCCGAGCCGCGTTCGATGGACATCTCGCACGACGGCAGGGCCCTGTACGTGGTCAACTACGACTCGTCCACCGTGTCGAAGCTGCGCACGTCGGATCTGGCCGAGATCGACACGTCCAAGACCGACTACCACCCGATCGGGATCGCCTACGAGCCGACGACCAAGTCGGTGTGGGTCGCCTGCTATGGCGGCAGCATCCTCGTGTTCAGCGACACGACGAAGGCCGCTCCCTGACCCGTACCGGCGACCGCCGGCACACCTCGACCATCCCGGCCCGTCAGCCGGCGCGGACCTCGATGTCGCTGAACGACGCCACCGCACCGGGCTGCAGGTGCCCGATGTACCCGCCGGCATAACCGGGGGTGTCCCAGCCGGCCGGCAGGTGGGTCGAGAACACGTGGTGCGGATCGTTCCACGTGGGTTCCGCGCCGTCGATCCACACCTTGAAGTCGATCTCGTCGCCGCGGACACGGCCGCACACGTGCCAGGGTGAGCGCATCGTGTGGGAGTCGATGCTGACGATCGGGTACAGGTCGAAGCGCGTGACCGGGTCGGGAGTCGCCCGCTTCGAGGTGTCCCAGGTGTTGACCCAGGCGATCCAGATCGCCCGGCCGAAGACGTTCTGGGTGATGGTGACGGCCCGGATCCCCGTGCCGGCCGGGCCCGAAGGGGCGATACGGAACGCGAGACCCGGCTGCGGGTACGGCCGACCGAGCGTCGTCGCCGGGTCGTCCCAGGTCAGACAGACCTGTTGATCGGCGACATAGGGCGCCTCTGGTCCCCAGAAGAGCGTTCGGATGTTCGGGTTGGTCTCGGTGGGTGCCGCGTGCGCCGTCGTGTGCGTGGCGTCGCCGCCGAAGTGGTACGACTGTCCGGCCGGCGCGGTCAGGGTCGCGGCCCGCCCGCTCGCCACCGGCACCCCCATCTCCGGGCCGGGCGGAGGCATGCTCGTGGTCGTCGAGGACGACGTCGGCGAGGCGGGCGCGGCCACCCCGTCGTCGGGTCGGCCCGGCGCCGTTGCCGTCGACCGCGTCGTCGAACAGCTCGCCGCGACGACACAGCCGACCACGAGCGCTGCGAACCACCTGGCGTGCACCGCTCGATGGTCCCTCACCGGCGGGTCGGCGGCCAAGTGGCCGAATAGGCACCGAGCAGCGTCTGCCACCATTCGGCGAAGCGCCGTTGGAACGCGGGGAGTGGGAAGCCGTGACGCGCGGCATGCTCGGCCGGGAGCGCCTCCCAGCCGAAGTGCTCGACGGTGACCCGGGTCCGTCCATCGTCGACCGCATCGAAGCGCACGTGCAGCTCGGTGTCCTGGTCCGGGGCGAAGGAGTCCTGCCGCCACGAGACCACCAGGGCACGCGGCGGCTCCCAGTGGCGGACCCGGCCGATGGTGAACTCCGACCCGTCGGCGTAGCGCTCCACGAGCCGCGCGGGCGGGCCCGCCTCGAAGGCGAGGCGACCGGTGCGGCCGCGTGAGAACGAGAACAACCGGTTCGGCCGCCACCAGTCCCCGATCCCCTCGGTGAACGCGGCGAAGGCCTCGTCGGGCGTCGCCGGCACCCGAACGGCGACGAGCACCCGGGAACGGTCCGAAGCCGATTCAGGCATCATGGCTGCTCACCCGCCCCGTGCCCGTCACGGGCGGCGAGGTGCTCGGCGAACGCGCCGAGCTGGTCGACCCAGCCCTGTTCGGTGTCGGCCAGCCAGCGACGCAGGTGGCCCATCGGCGCGGCCGCGAGCGAATAGATCCGGACCCGGGTGTCGAAGTCCGCGCTCTGCTGGGTGACCAACCCGCTCTCGCGGAGGACCCGCAGGTGTTTGCTCATCGTGGCCGGAGCGACGCCGACCAAGGTGGCGAGCTCACCCGACCGGCGGGGCGCTACGCTCAGCAGTTCGACGGCGCGCCGACGCGCCGGGTCGGCCAACGCGGCGAACGTGGCGTCGAGGTCTGCCGCGGCGTCGCTCACGCCCAGTCGGTGGCGTGGATCGGCGCGCCGATCGCCTCCTCGGCCTCTGCCCGGGTGACGGTGCGCACGGGCTGGGAGAAGGTCCAGACGTGGCCCTCACCGTCGAGGACCCGGTAGGTGCGGTCGCCGTAGAACTGGTCCTGCGGTTCCATGAGCACCCTCGCGCCGGCGGCGCGTGCGGTCTCACAGTGGGCGTCGACATCGGTGTCGAGGGTCACGTGGACGCCCTGGGTGACCCGGCCGTCGACGTCGAGCGGGCTGACCGTACGGTCGTCCCACCGGCCACCGACCATGATCCGGCCCGAACCGGCGGAACACATCTCCCAGTGGCCCTTGGCCGGGTCCCCGTCGGGATCCTCGATGGCCATGGTGAGTTCGAACCCGAACGCCTCGGCCAACCAGGCCGTGGCAGCTCTGGGGTCCCGGTAGGTGACGGCCGGTACGAAAGTTGGAGTTTCCATACCGGTAGATTATTGCTCATATCGGCAAGCATGTCAAGCGCGGCTCGGCGACGTCACCGGATGACGCTTCCGGAGAACACTCCCGTCGGGTGGTACACGACCTGTTGTGAAGCGAACGTCTGCGGGTCGAGCGCCTCGAGCGTCTGGTCGGTCAGCAGGATCGGTCGCCCGTCGACCACCAGCACCCGCGCCACGGTGGGCGGCGGCGCCTGCGTGCACCGGAACACCGCCTTGTCGCCCAGCTCGGGGGCGTAGCGGTGGAGCAGGTCGTCGGCGACCGGCGAACAGGTGTAGCGCGGCCAGTCGAGCGAAGACCTCGACGCATCACCGCAGGCCAGCAAGATCGTGTGGTCGCCGACCATCCGCCGCAGCTCCGGATCGGTCACCGGAAACTCCGGACACGGCGGTGGCGCCTCCGGGGGCTCCGCGGCCTCCGGGAACGCCTGCTGGGCCACCCCGCCCGACACCGAGAGCACCACCGCATGGTTCGGACCCGGCGCGTACCCCACCCAGGACACCCCCCACATCGCGAGCTCGCGGTCTCCCCAGGAGGTGAACGCGTGATGGTCCGAGCCGACCGCGTCAGTCGCCCACGGGGTTTCCCAGGTGCCGTCGATCTTCGGGTGGTCGGGGTCGGCCACGTCGAGCCGTTGGGCCTCGACCCAGCGCCGTGCCACCTTCTTGCCGTCGGCGGCCGTCACCTCGTCGGTCCGCGAGCCGATGAGCAGCGCCCGGTCGTCGGGAAGCGGATGGAAGTACTCGGTCGCGCTCGGCAGCGTCACCGAGCCGGCGCGGCGCAGATGCGTGGGATCGTCCGCGTCGATGACGCGCACGAGGTTGCCGACTTCGCCCGTGGAGACCAGCACCCGGTCCGGGGTGAACCGGACGGCCGTCACGGTGCCCTTGCCACCCGCCAGGTCGGCCACCCTCGACGCGACCGACAGCCCCCCGTGACCGTCCGGCCGCAACACGGTGAGGTCGACCGCGTTCTCGGTGTCCTGGTTCCAGGGTGTGCCCTGGGTGGTGACCACCCCGAGGGCATCGCCGATCTCGCCGAAGGCGAACTGGCCGACCGTGGAGCCGTCCACGATTCCCGAGCCTGCGTACCTCGGCGCGCCGTTCCCGGCGAACGTGAACTCGTGGATCGCGGTCTGCCAGTCGTCGAACTGCAACTTCTGCCGGTCGACCGGGTCGACCCACACGTGGGAGGAGATGGCCACGTCGTCGGTTCCCGCGTACAGCGTCTCGCCCGGGGCCAGGATCGATGTCGCCTCGGGATCGAATCGCCCCGATGAGATCGGGAAGCTCACGAGCGAGGTCATCGCCACCCCGGCGAACGTGGTCGGCACGTGCACCCGCCCACAGGGCACCAGCGGCTGCGGGGCCCCTCCCGAACGCTGCCAGTCGGGGATCCAGTCCGCGGCGGTCGACGACGCGACCGATCGCCGGTTCCGCTCCAGGGCCTTGGGAACCGACGTCGGCGTGGTGGGCACCACGAAGCCGAGGTCGGCCATGTCCGACGTGGTCACGAGCCGGATCTGTCCGTCGACGAGTCGGGCCGACACGAGCCGCCCCTCGACCTGGACCTCGTCGGTGACGCGCGGATCGGTGGGATCGGACGCGTCGACGAACGTGATCGTCAGGTACTCGGTGCTCGACCGGGTGGCCGACGGGTCGCCGGTCACGGGCTTGGACAACACCGTCTTCGATCCGAACACCGCCAGCCTGCCGTCTGCTTCGAGCAGCGACGACACCGACCGGGTCGACCCGGGCATGGTCGCGCCCCTCGGACCGGTCTTCGCTGCCGGCACGATCTGCACCGTGCCGGCGACCTGCAGGTTCGTGGCATCGGTGACCCGCAGACCGCCGTGGCCGTCCAGGTCGTAGATCCACTTGCCGTCGGCCTTGACCCGGTCGAGTTCGTCGACACCGGTCACCTGCACGTTGGTGCCGAGCGTCTCCCCCGCCGGTTGCCCGGCCGCCGAATCGGCCGATGAGACCAAACCGTCGGATGCGATCCGCGCCGCCTGTGGTGCGTAGTCCATGACACCGGACATCGCAGTCTGGTAGGCGCCGAAGCCGCGACTGCCCACGTGCGCCGCGCCGACCCGGCGCAGGTCCCCGATGAGCGCGTCGCATCCGGGAAACGTCTTCACGGTGGAGACCAGGTGGACCTTGGTGGGATCGATCGGCTCGGCCGGAAGGTCGGCCACGATCCGGTCCACGGCGGCGCCCCCGTCCCGGCCCGCGGCGACTCGGGCAGCCGGTTCGTCCCGGACGACGACGACGGCCGCGGCCACGATCGCGAGCGCGGCGACCGCGCCGGCGGCGCCGAGCAGTCGACCGCGCCGACGGACCCGTCGACGCAGCGCCGAGACCTCGACGGCGTCGGCCCGCAGGGGGCGCACCTCGGCCCGCAGTCGATCGCCGGCGTCCTCCAACTCGGCGGCGCGTGCACC
>JBDZVK010000008.1:12897-21821 GCA_040255725.1 Actinomycetota bacterium | reverse complement strand
TCGTCGTTCAGATCGTCGTCCATGGGATCTCTCCATTCGGCCGCCGTCGACGGCGACAGCGGGACACGAGGTGGCGGCTCATCGGGCCTCCGCCTGCAGGACCGCCGACTGTCGGAGGGTCGCCCGGGCCCGGTGCAGGAGCGACTTCACGGCCGTCTCGCTCAGGTGCATGGTCGCCGCGATCTCCGCGACACCGAGATCGGCCGCGTACCGCAGCGCGGTCGCCGCGGCCTGGTCCCGGGGCAGGGCGCGCACCGCGGCCCACACCCCCGACTCGTCGGACAGCGTCGGGGCGACCGAGGTGTCGGTCACCCGGAGCGACGCGACCCCGAAACCGGCGAGTCGCGCCATCGCGCCCAGTTCGTTCCGGTCGCGGCGGAGCACCGAGATCGCCCGGTTGATCGCGACCCGCCTGACCCACGCGCCGGGCCGGTCGAGGCGCGACACCCGCCGCCAACGCAGGTAGCAACGCTCGAACGCGTCCTGGGTGATCTCCTCGGCGCGTGCGACGTCGCCGACGATCGCGGTGACCGCGGCGATCACCCTGGCGCTCTCGATCTCGACCAACTCGGCGAATTCCACGGCCACACTCCTCACACGCCCGAGCGCCCTGGTGGGTCGCGCGCGTTCTTCGCTCCCGCCCGATTCTCCCAGCCGAGCCCGTGGTGTCCGGACGATACCGGCGCGACCCTCGACGCCCGGCCGGTCGTGGTCGGATGGGTGCCACGACGTCCTCTAACGTGCGGCACGAAGCGAACCAACGACAAAGGGAGCAGCCCATGGCCAGGTTGGTGGTGATCGGCGGTGATGCGGCGGGGGCGTCGGCGGCCGGCCGGGCCAAGCGGCTCGATCCCGACCTCGACGTGGTCATGTTCGAAAGAGGTGGCCATACGTCCTATGCGGCCTGTGGCCTGCCGTACCTGGTGGCCGAGACGGTCGACGACGCGCAGGATCTGATCGCCCGGACGCCTACCGAGCACCGCGCCGCGGGACTCGACGTGCGCATGGGCCACGAGGTCGTCGGCATCGACCTCGAGGCCCGTCGGGTCGAGGTGCGTGACCTGGCGAGCGACCGGACGATCACCGAGGGCTTCGACGACCTGGTGATCGCGACTGGCGCATCGCCGATCCGTCCACCCCTGGAGGGCATCGACTGCTCCGGCATCCTGGGGATCCGCTCGATCCCCGACGCCGACGCGATCGACGCGATCATCGACGACCGCCACCCGGAGCGGGCGGTCGTGGTCGGCGGCGGCTACATCGGACTCGAGATGGCCGAGGCGCTGCTCGAACGCGGACTGACCGTGACGATGGTCGAGATGCAGGACGCGCCGATGGCGACCCTCGACGCCGACATGGGCGCCCGGGTGGCCGATGCGATCCGCTCACTCGGCGTCGACCTGCGTCTGGGCACCGGCGTCGAGGGATTCGAGGCCGCTGACGGCTGGGTGACCGCGGTGGCGACCGGCGATGGTGAGCTGCCCGCGGACCTGGCGGTGATGGGACTCGGCATGCGCCCGAACGTGGCGCTCGCCGCGGACGCCGGGGTCCCGATCGGTCCGAGTGGGGCGATCGCCACCGACGCTCGGATGGCCACCCGCGTCGAGGGGGTCTGGGCGGCAGGCGACTGTGTCGAGAGCCTGCACCGGGTGAGTCACCGCCCCGTGTCGATCGCCCTGGGAACCCATGCGAACAAGCAGGGTCGGGTCGTGGGTACCAACGTGGCCGGGGGCGCCGCCCGCTTTCCCGGTGTGGTCGGTACCGCGATCACCCGGGTCGGCGCCACCGAGATCGCCCGCACGGGTCTGAACGAGACCGAGGCTGCCGCTGCGGGGTTCGCGACCGTTTCGGCCCTTGCCGAGGGCCACACCCGCGCCTTCTACTACCCGGGGGCGGAGGAGTTGGCGGTCAAGGTCGTGGCCGAACGCTCGACGGGCCGCATCCTGGGCGCGCAGATCGTGGGCGGCCCCGAGGCGGGCAAGCGGATCGACGTGCTCGCCCTCGCGGTGTGGACCGGCATGGGGGCCGAGGAGTTCTCGATGTCGGACCTGTCGTATGCGCCACCGGTGGCGCCGGTGTGGGAGACCTCGATGATCGCCGCCCGCCTGGCCGCCAAGGCCGTGGCGGCCGATCCTGTGCAGGACTGATGCCCGGCCACCCGGTCGATGCCGGTGGGCACGGTGCGACCGCGGCGACCGGTCGACCCGACCGCAGGTGAACACGTTCTAGTCTCTGGGGTCCGCGGTGCCGAGAGACGCGCCCGATGAGCGACGAGCCGACGAGGGGATGTCCCGTGCTGTTGGAGAACGCGACCGTGCTGATCACCGGGGTGGGCACCGGGCTCGGGCGCGAGTGCGCCCTGGCGGCCCGCCGCGAGGGGGCCCGGGTGGTGATCGCGGCCCGCACCGCCGACACGCTCGCCGAGATCGCCGCCGAGGTCGACCCCACCGGCGAGGCGGTGCTCGCCCACCCGGTCGACCTCACCGACGCCGCTGCCTGCAAGGCCCTGGTGGCCGACGCGACCGAGCGCTTCGGTCGCGTCGACGCGCTCGTCCAGGTCGCCGCGTACGACAACGCCTGGGGCGGTGTGTTCGACATGAACGACGACCAGTGGCGTCGGGCGTTCGACACGAACGTGCTCGGGTCGCTCAACATCGTGCGGGCCGTGGCGCCGGCGATGCGCGACGCGGGCGGCGGGTCGATCGTGCTGATCGGGTCCCAGTCGATGTTCCTGCCCAACCTGCCCCAGGCCGGCTATGCCGCGTCGAAGGCCGCGTTGTTGTCGACGACGTATCACCTGGCCGACGAGCTGGGTCCGGACGGCATCCGGGTGAACATGGTCGTGCCGTCGTGGATGATGGGCCCACCGGTGCAGATGCTCATCGACCACCGCGTCTCCACCGAGGACAAGACCCCGGAACAGGTCGTCGACGACATCGCCGGCGGCTTCCCGCTGGGTCGCATGACCGGCGACGACGAGGTCGCCGATGTGGTGACGTTCTTCTGTTCACCGCTCGCCAAAGCGGTGACGGGCCAGCATCTGCTGGTGAACGCCGGCGAGCTGAAACACTGAGCGCACCGCCCCGGACGGGCGGCGTGCTACCGGCGGTAACCTGTGGGCCATGTCCGTTGTCACCGCCGAAGCTCAGACCCGCGACCCCGAGCGGGTCATCGAGGTCCGCCGTCCCGATTTCGATGCCATGATCGCCGGACTCGACCGGTCGTTCGCGGCGCACGACGACGTGATCTCGGCCCACCTGCTCGCCGTGCTGTCCGGACTGTTCCCCGACGGCGAGGAGATGTTCATCGAAGCGGTCCGCCACTACCGCGGTCTGGTCACCGATCCCGACCTGAAACGGCAGGTGAACGCGTTCATCGGCCAGGAGGTGACCCACGGTCGTCAGCACCGCAAGCTGAACGAACGCTTCGCCGAGCTCGGCTATCGCTCGAAGATCGTCGAGGCGTCGATGGCGGCCGACGAGTTCTCGCTCACCCCGGGCATGCAGCGGTTCGTCCGGCTCGTCAGCCGGGTCGGGCCGCTCAAGGGCCTGTTCGGGAACCTCGAGGAACGTCGGGCCGAGGGGCCGGACCCCGTCTTCCACCTGGCCCTCACCGCGGCGCTGGAGCACTACACCGCGGCGATGGCCGAGCTGCTGCTCACCGACGGCGATCTGCAGGCGTTGTTCGCGGACGAAGAGCTGTTCCGGTTCTGGGCGTGGCATGCGATCGAGGAGTCCGAACACCGTTCGGTCGCCTTCGACGTGTACGAACTCGTCGGCGACTTCGACACCCGGGTACGGGCGATGAAGCTCGCCGGGTTGGGGTTGTGCTTCATCGCGGGTTGGCACACCGTCGCCGGGGTGGCGCGCGACCCGCGTTCGTGGCGGCACTTCGGCCTGGTCAGGAGCATCTGGCGGAACCGGACGAACCCGTTGCTGTCGAAGCGCTTCCGCAAGCGCCTCGCCGAGTACTACCGGGAAGGCTTCCATCCCCTCGACCACGACACGAGCGAACTCGAGACCGCGTGGCGGGCCTGGCTGGACGCCGACGGCCCACGTCCGGCACCGCTTCGGTCGACGCGAGGCTGAGGTCCGGCGGGCATCAACGGGTCGCGGCCGCACGACGCCGCCGTGACGCCTCGATCACGATGCCCGCGGCGAGCAGTCCGCCGCCCAGCACGGCGAGCGCGGTGATCTTCGAACCGGTCGTGGCCAGCAGCCCGCCCGGTGACTCGGAATGGTCACCTTCGTCGGACTCGTGCCCCCCGAGGTGCACGCCGGTCGTGGAACCACTCGACGAGACGGGAGCGACACTCGTGCGCGGAACCGTCGTCGCGGGCGACGACGTTGGTGCCGGCGTCGTGGACGGGACCGTCGACCCGGCGGTCGGAGCGCACGTGCCGTCGTTGTGACCGCTGTTGGTCGGGTCACAGTTCCACGCGGGCCACTCCGGTGTGGTCGCCGACCGGGTGTGCCACACCTGGAGCACCCCGTCGCGCCGGACCTGGGCGACCTCCATCGTGCCGTCACCGTCCCAGTCGCCGATCGCCGGGGTCCCCAACGTCCAACCGCCGGTCAACTTCGGCCAGCCCGCCGGCGAGGCGCCCGACGCGTCGAACGCGTTCAGGGTGTACACGCCGTTGCCGGCGACCACTTCGGCCGCGTCGTCGCCGTCGAGGTCACCGATGGCCGGCTGCACGAAGAACGCCATGTCGCTGACCGCCTGGGGAAAGCCGGCCAAGGGGGTCCCCGTGGCGCCGTCGTAGGCCATGACCTGGTCGTCGTTGGGGAGTTGCAGATCGTTCAGTTGCAGGTCGACGAGACGCGAGAAGCCCATCGTCGGCACCCCGATGTCGGGGGAACCGTCGCCGTTCAGGTCGCCCACCGACGGCCCGGCGAAGGCGACGATCGACGCGGCGAGATCGTCGGAGTTGCGATGCTCCCCGAACTCTCCGGCCCGGACGTTGCCGAGCCCGGCCGCCCAAACGGCCGGGATCGCGCCGTCGGCGGTACTGCCGTAGGCGGGGGTGCCGTCCGCGTCGAACACCATGAGGGTGCCCGTCGCGCTCGCCGCCGCGATCTGGGGTCCGCGCGACCCGGGGATCAGGTGGCCGACCACCGCGGGCATCGCCACGCCGTCGCCGATGGTGGGGAGGGCCTCGGTCTTCAGCATCGGCACCTTCACCGGCCAGCCCGGAAGGTACGCACCGGCATCGGGGTTCGCGCTTCCCGCGGGTGCCGGTCCGGCGAGGCTGCCCTTCGAGGAGATCGCGTACAGACGAGCGTTGCCCGGATCCGACACCTGCTCGAGCAACGTGACCATGTCGCGCCCGTCGCCGCCGATGTCCACGGGCTCGCCGTACTCCTCCTGGGCACCGATGACGATGTCATCGAGCCCGTCACCGTCGAGGTCCGCCAGCGTCGGTGTGGCGATCAGCGATCCGCCTTCTTCGACGCCGGTTCCGCCGGCGAAGGTGACGTGATGGCTCGTCGGGTCGACCGACGCGACCGTGGCGGGGTCGACGACGAGGACCGGGAATCCGGCAACGGGGGCACCGTCCGCGTGCCACGCGTACACGTGACGGTCCATTCCGGCGGCGACGATCTCCAGGGTGCCGTCGCCGTCGAGGTCACCAAGAGCCGGCGCGCTCGCGAAGCCGGGCTGGGTCCGGTTGAACTTGTCCTGGGCGGCTGCGGTGTCCTGGGAGAAAGCGGGGTTCGAGTGCATCGTGGCCAGGCGCGTACCGTCGGACGACCACACGTACACCGATCCGTCGAGATCCGCGTCGACGATCTCGAGGCTGCCGTCGCCGTCGAGGTCACCGACCGCGGGGGCGCCGAGCACGAACGCGCCGGCGGGCGGGTGGATCCCGGCGGCGGTGCCGGTCGGCGAGTCGCCCGGCCAGAAGCGCGGCACGTCGCCGGAAACCGGGAAGCCGGGGAGCTCGGAACCGTCCGCCTCGAAGGCGTGGATCGTGCCGTCGTCGGTGGCGACGACCAGTTCGTTGCGGCCGTCGCCGTCCAGGTCGACGAAGCGCGTCGACGCGCTGCCCGCGCCCGCCACGCGCTTCGGATACCCGGCGACCAGGTCGGGATCGTCGTGCACGAAGATCTGCTTCTGCATCTCGCCGTCCAACCCGTCGCTCGTGCCGCCGTGGGCGTGGACGACGACCCGGATCCGCACCGAGTACTTCTCCTCGTCGGGACGGTTCCGGTCTGCGGCGTCGGTCGGTGTTCCGTGACCGCCCTCGGGGAGCGCCGCGACGACCTGGGCCAGGTCGAGCTGTGCGAGCGTGCCGTCGACGGGGGCGGTCAGACCGGTGCCGGTCGCCACGGTGTGCCAGGTGTCGTTCGCGGGGTGTGCTGGTCCTTGCAGCCCGGTCGCCCACTGGACCTCGTAATCGAATGAATCCGCCCGCGGCGCAGCCACGTGCCCGGTCACCGGAACCGTGCCCGTCACCGGCTCGACGTCGAACCACGACGGCGAATCGATCATCGCCTCGGGCGGGATCTTCCGGTCGCGCACGGCCTCGACGATCTCGTACGCGTTCATTCGTCCGTAGCCGTAGGTGCCGTCCCAACCGGGGCGCGACGGGTAGCGCACGGTGTCGGCGATCACGTTGCCCGACGGGGTTCCGAAGTCGTTCGCCGGATCGACCGCATTCGGGGTCGAAAAGTCGACGTCGTCCGCGGTGGCCCGCACGATCTGCATCGCCTCGTTCGCACTGAGCGTGACGCCGTCGTCGTCGGCGGCACTCTGCAGCAGACCCATGATTCCCGATGAGATCCCCGTCGCCTCCGACGAGCAACTCGACGACGAGACCGACACGAACGTGCGACCGCCGAAGTTGGTGCACCCGTTCAGCGCGAGGTAGCCGACCTCAGGGCCGTCCTGGAGGAGGCCGCTCTTCAGGTGGGTCACCGAGTTCACCGTCATCGTGTGTTCGAGCGAACTCGAAAGGTTCGGATGCTTCGAAGCCTCGTCGGCCATCGACGCGACGGTCACGACGCCGCGGTCGTACGCGGCGTCGATGGCCTGCTGGGCTGCGGTCGGGTTGGTGATCGCCCCGAGCGCCTCCTGGATCACCCGCGCGCCGTGGTCGAGCGCGAAGAGCACGCCGGCCGCGAACCGTTGTCCGTCGGCGACGAACGAATCGCCGACGCGCACGGGCACGAACTGGCACTTCGGGCAGGTTCCGACGTCGCCGGTGCCGTTCGCGGCGGCCACCGAGTCCTCGGCCTCACCGGTGCCGTGGCCGTAGTCGACCGTGTCGAACGGGTCGTTGTCGCCGTAGAGGAAATCCCAGCCGGAGATGTCGTCGACGTAGCCGTTGTGGTCGTCGTCGACCCCGTCGCTGAAGGCCGGGTCCAAGATGAGATCCTCGGGATCGGCCACGCCATTGCCGTTGCGGTCGGGGATCGCCCCGAAGTCTCCGATGTCGAAGCTTCCGTCACCGTTGCAGTCACCGTCGGGGTGGACGGCCGTGCACGACGGTCGCGCTTCACCCAGGTTGATCCGTGCCTTGTGGGCGAGGTCGGCCATGGCGCCGGCGTTCCGCCACCGGATGCCCGAGTCGAGGACGGCGATGAGCACCTTGGGGTTTCCCTGGGTGACCCCCCAGGCGAGATCGACGGCGACCCCCTTCTGACCGCAGAGATTGTGCGGCGAATCGGCGAGGGCCGGATCGCGCAGCGACGTCCTGCGGTAGTCGTTGCGGTCGAACTCGCCCGGGAGTGACGCCGGTTCGTCGGCCGGTCCATAGCGCCAGTTGGTGCAGTCCAGAGGCTGCGGTCCGGTTGCGTCTGCCGGAGCGGTCGGAAGCTGGACCAACACCGTGGCGAGCGCCAGGAGGAGCGTGCCGAGCCCGATCGCATGACCGTGCATCCGTCGTGACATGTGGCGCTCCCGTCTCGTTCGCCCGCGCGGCCGACGCCGCGTGGGAGAGGCTACTCGTGATCGGACGCGTGGCGGGGCGCCACCGGCGCGCCCGCGCGACCTCCCGACGGAGCGCCCTCATCCCGGGAGCGGAGCGAGCGATGCGTTTTTCCACCGCGCGTACGATATACAGCTTGTATCCACCGCTACGTAGCGGCAACAATACGCTGCGTGAGGAACGCGGGAAATGCCGCCAACCGGGCCAAATGACCTAGGCTGACTCGTCATCGACTCTCGTCGGCCGATGGGCCCGCTTTCTTCAAATCGGACTGGATCTTTTTCGGGTCATGTGGCAGAATGACCGGACCAAGCGGGAACACTGATCCGGACCCTCCCCGGGGCGTCGGGTCGAGCAGGTGAGTCATCCCCGACCGAGCCGAAACCCGGCAAGAACCAAATCAGGAGCGACACCATGGGTCTACTCAGAAGGACTGCCGGCCTCTTGCTCGGTACCGGTCTCGTCCTCGTCGTCGTCGCTGCTTCCGGCCTGACGACCACCGCCGGATCCGATACCCCCTACAACGCCACGCTGAAACCGGCTCACGAAGGAACCGCTTTCGCCGACGCGACGCTCGGGTCCGACGACACGTGTGACATCGCCGGCTTTCAACCGGGCAAGTACTACTGGGAATTCGTGATCCCGGGGAACGACCAGTCGTTCACGGCCGTCGAGGCGACCTTCGCCGACGCGGGGGTCGTGACCGCCTTCTTCACCTTCCCGACGGCGATGCACGCGTACGTGGCGACCGACACCGCGGACACGCTCGTCACCGCCCGGGCTGTGGTGACGCCGGGCAGCACCGACACGGTGATCTTCAACCTGAGTCACGTGTGTGCGCCCACCGAGCCGTCGACGACCACGACGACGGCGCCGACCACCACCGTGCCCGTGAGCGTGGACCCGACGACCGCATCCACGTCCACCACCGCGGCCCCGACCACCACCGTGCCCGTGAGCGTGGACCCGACGACCGCATCCACGTCCACCA
>JBDZVK010000008.1:7973-12797 GCA_040255725.1 Actinomycetota bacterium | reverse complement strand
AGCGCGAACGCCCCGTCGCATTCCGCGCGGACCCTCGCCCAGACCGGCATGCGGAGTGAGGTCCTGGCACTGCTCGGCTGTCTGTCACTGGCTGCGGGGATCGCGATCCTCGTGGCGAGCCGGAGGAGCGCGGCCTCGAACTGACCGACGGCGAGAGACACGGTGAACGTATCGCTCGAAGGTTTCCGTGTCGATATCTCCAACCCAGGTCGCCCGCAGCGCCACGATCATGCGCTACTCGAAAACAGGCCATACAGCCCATATGACAGATATCACTCTGCCTGATTGGAACCGGCCGTCCACTCCCTCGACATGCTTCGGAACCTGCCTCGGCGTTCAGGGTATGGGAACCCCCGCAAAGTAGCCTCGATCGGCTGCTGACCCGATGGTCGGTGGGTGACCTCACGGTCCGGACCGGCGCACGCCCGGGTGGCGGCCGACCCGTGGCGCTGCTCGCGAGGACGCGGAGGGCCAGGTCGTCGGGCTGACGGGCGGGGCCGGTGGCCCCCGCCGATCATGAGTGTCCCACCCCCTCGGCATGATGCACCCATGGCCCGTCAACAGCTTCATCTCATCGAAGTCCCCCGCCCCGCCCCCGAGCGCGACATCCGTCCACGCGACACGAGGCTCGACGAGCGGACCAAGGCGATCGGACGCGCCGGGCTGGCACAGGCGAGAGCCGCGCTGGCAGCCGCCGACGGTCGACGATCCGCACGCACCCGTGCGCACTCTCCGGAGCGGCCGACCGCTGCCTGACCTGCGCGCACGACCCGGTTCGAGCACTAGCGTGCATGCCATGCGCGAAGTCGTCATCACCGAAGCCGTCCGCACCCCGATCGGGAAACGCAACGGCGGTCTATCCACCGTCCACCCGGCCGACCTGCTCGCCCGGATCCAGCGCGAGGTGATCGACCGCTCCGGCGTCGACGCCGACGCCGTCGAACAGGTGGTCGGTGGCTGCGTGAGCCAGGTCGGCGAACAGTCGTTCAACGTCACCCGCACCGCGTGGTTGGCCGCGGGGCTCCCCATGGACACGGCCGCGACGACGGTCGACACCCAGTGCGGGTCGTCGCAGCAGGCCACGAACCTCGCCTACTCGCTCATCGCCTCGGGCGTCGTCGACGTCGCCGTGTCGTGCGGGGTCGAGTCGATGAGCCGGATCCCGATCGGGTCGAACTCGTCGAAGAAGCTCGGCCTCGGCGTCCCGATCCCCAAGTCGTACTTCGATCAGTACGAGTTCACGTCGCAGTTCGAGGGCGCCGAGCGCATCGCGGAAAAGTGGGGCATCACCCGTGACGACACCGATGCGTTCGGGCTGCGTTCGCAGGAACTTGCGGCCCGAGCATGGGACGAGGACCGATTCGGCACGCAGGTCGTGCCGGTCGAAGCACCCGATGTCGACGACGACGGCCACGCCACGGGTACCACCCACTCGGTGACCCGCGACGAGGGTCTCCGGGCCACATCGCTCGAGAAGCTCGCCGGGCTCAAACCCGTGGCACGCGAGAACGGCGTCCACACCGCCGGGAACGCATCGCAGATCTCCGATGGTGCCGCGGCGCTGCTGCTCACCACTCCCGAGAAGGCTGCCGAGTTGGGTCTGACGCCGCTCGCCCGCATCGTCGACACCTGCCTCGTCGGGGTCGATCCGGTCCTGATGCTGACCGGTCCGATCGACGCGACGCAACGCCTGTTGGGTCGGAGCGGACTCGGTATCGACGACTTCGACCACTTCGAGATCAACGAGGCGTTCGCCTCGGTCGTGCTCGCCTGGCAGGCCGAACTCGGCGCGGACCCCGACAAGGTGAACCCGAACGGTGGGGCGATCGCCCTGGGGCACCCGCTTGGCTGCACCGGAGCGTTCCTTTTGACCAAGGCCGTCCATGAGCTGATCCGCACCGACACCGAACGAGCACTGGTCGCGATGTGCTGCGGTGGAGGGCTCGGCACGGGCACGATCGTCGAACGCGTCTGAGCGTGACCGCACTCGCCGAGGCGCTCGGGTTCGCCTCAGACACCGCACTGCTCATCCTCAATGCCGACGACCTCGGGATGTGCCACGCCGCGAACGTCGGTGCGTTCGAGGCCCTCACCGCCGGATCGGCCACGAGCGCCTCGCTGATGGTCCCGTGCCCGTGGGCACGTGAGGCCGCGACGCGTTACTCGGGCGAGGACATCGGCGTCCACCTCACGCTCAACGCCGAGTTCGCCCGCTACCGCTGGGGACCGACCACCCATTCGCCGACCCTGCTCGACGGCGACGGAGGTTTCCCCCAGACCGTCGAGGACGTCTCCGAGCACGCCGACGTGGCCGAGGTTCGCCGGGAACTCGCCGCGCAGATCGAACGCGCCATCCTGTGGGGCTTCGACGTCACCCATCTCGATTCACACATGGGCACACTGCAGTTGCGTCCCGAGCTGTTCGATGCCTACCTCGAGGCGGCCGTCGAGTTCGACCTGCCGATCCGCCTCTCCGGCGCCGCCAGCGAATCGGCAATCGGGTTCCCGTTCCGGTCGATCGCGAGCGACGAAGGCGTGTTGTTTCCCGACCACTTCATGTACGAACCGGGCGGTTCGATCCGCCCCCTGATCGAGAAGTACCTCGAGGCGCCCAGGCCCGGGGTGACCGAGATCCTCGGGCATCCTGCCATCGACACCGCGGAGCTCCGCTCGATCGCGTTCGACGCCGACACGCGGGTCGACGACCACCGGGTCCTGGCCGCCGAGCCGGAGTTGCGGGCCCGCCTCGACGACGCGGGAGTCCAACTCGTCGGCTACCGAGCGTTGCGCGACCTCCAGCGGTCGATGCGGAGCGCCTCGGCGTCCTGACCGCGACCCGGGCGCACGCCACGCCACGGCGCGCTTCAGATCGGATCGGTCGTGGCCGCGTCCAGCTCGTCGCGACCGCGGACCGCACCGGGTCGGCGGTACGCGGCAAGTAGTGCCAGCAGCGGAGCGGTCGGGCCGTCGGTCTTGAGATCACCTCTCATGAACGCCACGTTGGGGTCGAGGTCACCCCGCAGCATCGAGCGGACGTCGTCGTGGCTCGCCTTGAGCTTCAGCTCGGCATCAGCGGTACGTTCGGGCACGCACGACACGAGTCGACCGTTCTCGACGGTGAGCGACACCCGCCCGCGCCCTCGGGGCGCGCCGGTGAGCTGCACCTCGACCACGACATCGCGCAACACGGGCTCCGCACCGGCTGCCCGGTCGACCAGGGCGGCGCACCATTCGTCGCTCAGGAACTCCATCGCGTCCGCTCCGGATGCGTGTGCGCGTGGCGTGTCCGGGCATTGCGGATGCACGCGGCGGGCCGGACCGTCACAGCAGGTCCTCGATCCCGGCGAAGAGGTCGGTCTCGGGCACTTCGGTGACGACCGTGCTCTGCGCCAGGCGGTAGACCTCGAAGGGGAACACCGTCTCGGCGACGTCGTCGGGCAGGCCGAACCAGAACGGTGAGTCGGGGTCGATCTGCGTGGCGTGCGCGATCAGCGCGGCCTTCCGTGCGGCGTACGTGCCGGTCACGTCGATCGTCGTCGTCGGCGGCGTCTCCGGTTCCGGCCGTTCGAGCCAGCGTTCCCCGTACGGTGACTCGAGGCCGAGTTCGACGAACTTCTCGTGGAATCGCCGCATCCGCTCGTGCGACCACATCGTGTAGTACAGCTTCAGCGGTGACCAGGGCTCGCCGAGTTCGGGGTACCAGTCGCCGTCGCCGGCCCGGTCGAACGCCGGGACCGAGATGTCGTGGACCCGGAGGTGATCGGGATGCGGATAGCCCTTCTGATCGTCTCCGTAGGTGATGATCACGTGCGGACGGAACGTGCGGATGATGCCGACGAGCCGGCCGACCTCGGTGTCGAAGTCCTGATTCGCGAAGGCGTCGGGGTGTTCGTTCTCTGGGGTGTCGGGCATACCCGAGTCGCGGTACCCGAGGAGCACGACCTGGTCGTAGCCGATGGCGTCGGTCGCCCGGTCGAGTTCGTCCATGCGCACCGCCGGGAGGTCGGCCTCGATCTCGGGCCGACGCATCGCCTCGTTCAGCACCTCACCCGCTTCACCCCCGGTGCAGGTGACCAGCAGCGCCTCGCCCCCTCCGTCGACGACGGTCCGCACCGTCCCCGCACCCTTCGACGACTCGTCGTCGGGGTGCGCGTGCACCGACAGGAGCCGGGGAATCCCGGGCGTGCCGAGCCGGGCACCGGTGTGGTCGACGGGAAGGACCATGCAGCCACGCTACAGGCTCCGGGCCCGGGGGCCCGCTGCCGGACGCGCTGCTGCCCCGCCATCCGATCGGCTTGCGGGCGGAGTGGCGGGGCAGCTGAATGGGTGCAACGGTGGCCGTTCCATCGTCAATTCTTGGGTGGCGGACTCGGTGTCACCTCTGGTCCGGGGCCGGCGATCGGATCGTGTCCGTCAGCACGCTGCTGAACGGTTCGGGCTTCGAACGGATCCTCCAGCAAATGTCGCCGTGATCGGACGTTGGGTGCGCATCCGTGAGTCTGCAGGGATCGAGGACGACGATCGCCACACCCGATGTCCTCACGGCAGCGGGCTCGGTTCGGGAGATCCCGAGCCGGGTCGGCTGCCCTCATCGCAGCGGAGGCGACCGCTGCCGATGGCGGATGTCCAGGTTCACGTCCGAGGCGACGACACGGCGCAGATGCAGGGAGCGAACATCGGTCTGGGTGACCATCCTGTGGGCGGTTCCTCGCATGTCGGCGGCACCTCCTTTGGAGAAGACACTCGAACACGATTCCCCGTTTTCACGGGAACGTGCCCGTGAAATTCATGCAACACCATCGTGGGCCGTTCGTCAAGGGGTCG
>JBDZVK010000008.1:1584-7873 GCA_040255725.1 Actinomycetota bacterium | reverse complement strand
TCGCGGCCGCGATGACCAGCAGCGACGCCGGCCGCCTCGTGCTCCTCGTGGTCGTCGCGTCCATCGCGATCGCCTCGCTCCTCGGAGCGGTCGTCCGCAATCGTCCCGCGCACCCCTGGGTCTGGCTCGTGTTCGCGACGGGCGCGACGTTGGTCGTCCTGGCCACGGTTCTGGGTGGCATGCGCTGGGGAAGTGACCCGTCCGGGGCACGTCGCGTGTTCCTGTGCGTGCAACTGTGTGGTCACCTGCTGCTGTTCGCGGGGTTCTGCGGTGCGTCACGGATACGACGCCGCACCGGTGACATCTCGACCGTGCTCGATGCGCTGATCCTGGCGCTCGCGATCGGCCTGTTCGCGTGGCGAACGTTGCTCAGTGGCGCCATGGGTTCGTCCGATGCCTCGCTCCTCAGCATGTTCGTCGTCGCGCTCCTGCCAGGTCTCGACGTCCTGGCGTGTGCGGCGCTGCTGCGGCGAGCCTTCAGCGCCGCGCGGACCACCGGGTCGTTTCGTCTGATCATGATCGCCGTCGGCATGGCGACCATGGCGCACCTCGTCTCGGGCCTGTCGGTGCTCAATTCGTCGCCGTTGACCGATCACGTGCCGCTGCAGATCGCGCTCATCACCCTGCTCGCCGCGGCGGCGCAGCACCCGTCGATGCGCCAGGTGACCGAGGCCGACACGATCACCGAGAACAAGTTCGGGGTGACGCGGATCGCGCTGTTGGCGGTCGCCCTGCTCGACACGCCGCTCGTCATCCTCCTCGACCAGGGTCGCTTCGGCAGCGAGAACGCGCCGCTCCTCATCGGCGCCTGCGCGATGTCGGTCATCGTCGTCGTTCGGCTGATCAGCCTGGCGCGCGAAATGGAACAGACGCGCCTGCGCGAACGACGCCGCGAGCAACGCTTCGAGTCGCTGGTCCGGAACTCCTCCGACCTGATCGTCGTCCTGGACGCGGCGTACCGGGTCACCTATTCGTCTCCGGCGGTGAAGGAGATGATCGGCTTCACGCCTGCCGAGCTCTTGGGCAACAACGCGCTGGCCAGCTTTCACCCCGACGACGTCGAGCGCGCCAGGTCCATCCTGGACGGCCTGGAACCGGACGCGACGTCGGATCTCAACCTGGTGCGCATCATGCATTCGAGCGGCACCTGGCGCTGGGCAGAGGTCCGGGCGGTGAACCTGATCGGCGACCCGACCGTGAACGGCATCGTCGCGAACTGCCGGGACGTCACCGAGCGGATGATCGCCCAAGCGCTCGTCGACGAGAGCATCGCCCGGCAGAGCGCGATCGCGGGCCTCGGTCGCGTCGCCGTGGCCGCCCCCGACGCGCACGCACTGACCGAACGTGCCGCGGCGCTCATCAGATCGACCCTCGACGTCCGGGCCTGCGAGGTGCTGCTCTTCGACCGGGGAACGATCAGCGACGCGGTCGTCGCGAACGAGTCCGGTACCGACCCCCTCGACACCGTTTCGCGACCCGGAGGTCGGGTCATCGACGCCTGCCTCGACGCCGAAGAGCCGATCCAGTTCACCGACCCCGCGCCCGACGGGGCCCTTCAGGGATCCGACGAACTGCGCTACTCGGCACTCGACGGCGATCCGACTCTCCCGGAGAACCCGGACGGCGTCGCGGTGGAGGCGACCGACCCGCAGGTCCTCGCCGTCCAGGTGGCCGACAGCCAGCAGGTCATCGGCGCGATTCTCGCCCGCTCCGGCACGCCACGGTGGTTCACGCGGGACGATGCGGCGTTTCTCGCCACCATGGCCGGCACGCTCGGGCTCGCGCTCGGACGACGCGGTGCCGAGGCGGCTGCACAGCACCAGGCGCTCCACGACAGCCTCACCGGGCTGCCGAACCGTGCCCTCTTCGTCGACCGGTTGTCACAGGCGCTTGCCCGGATGACCCGAACCCGACGCCGGCTGGCGGTCCTGTTCCTCGACATCGACCACTTCAAGGTCATCAACGACAGCCTCGGCCATTCGATCGGCGACCGTATCCTCACCGAGGTCGCGGACCGGCTCGGCACCCTGCTGCGTCCCGGTGACACCGTCGCCAGGTTCGGCGGTGACGAGTTCACCGTCCTGCTCGATCCGCTCGACGATCGGGGCGAGGCCGAGGCGATCGCCGAACGCATCCGCCACGAGGTGTCCCAGGCGATCCATGTCGATGCCGCGACCCTGCAACCGACGGTCAGCGTCGGGATCGCCGTCGCGGCGCCGGGCAACTCCAATGCCGAGACGTTGCTGCGCGACGCCGACGCGGCGATGTACCAGGCAAAGGACCGGGGCCGCAACAACGTCGCCGTCTTCGACGACACCATGCGTGACCGGGTCACCCACCGCCTCCAGACCGAGATCGATCTTCCCCGGGCGATCGCGGGCGACCAACTCAGGATGTGCTATCAGCCCATCGTCGCGCTCGCCGACGGCACCGCACCCGGGGTGGAGGCGCTGGTGCGCTGGCGGCACCCCGAACTCGGCGAGATCCCACCGGACCAATTCATCCCCGTCGCCGAACTGTCGGGCCTGATCGGTGAGCTCGACCACTGGGTCATGCGTCAGGTCATGACCCAGTGTGCGCGCGAGCACCGCCTCCACGGCGACCGGGCGCGCTGGTTCGCGCTGAACATCTCGGCTCGTACCGTGGCCGATCGTGGACTCACGGCCCGGGTCGCGGAGACGCTGGTCGAGACCGGCGCTCCTGCCGAACGAATCTGCCTCGAGATCACCGAGAGCGCTCTGATGCACGATCTGGAGCATTCCATCGAAGTACTCCGATCGCTCCGCGAACTCGGCGTGGGCATCGCCGTCGACGACTTCGGCACCGGGTATTCGTCGTTGTCGTACCTGAAACGCCTGCCCGCCAGTGTGCTCAAGATCGACAGCTCCTTCACCGCCGGTCTGGGGCGCGACGAGCGCGACCGGGCGATCGTCGAATCGGTCGTGAAGCTCGCCGCGACGCTCCGCCAGAACGTGGTGGCCGAGGGGGTCGAGACCCGCGAACAGGTCGACGCCCTCGTCGACATGGAGTGTCCGATGGCCCAGGGCTTCTATTTCGGGCATCCGATGGAGATCGCCGAACTCGACGGGGCGACGGGCGCGTTCCGCTCGGGTCGTTCCACCCCGACGGAGCGGACCGCGGTCGCGCCCGCCGAGGAGTTCACCCGATGACCAGGCGACTCGTCCGGGTGACGGCTGCGCTCGTGGTGGCCGGGACGCTCGGTCTGCTCCCCGCCTGTTCGACGACGGGGTCGCGCAACCTGACGTGCACGTCGGCCCACGTCGCCCCCAGCTCGCAGCCCGGCGCGTCGAGCGCCCGGGCGGCTCTCGACTGGTATCTGAAGAACGGCTCGTCGTCGTTCCCCCGGACCGGGTTCGAGCGGTCCGGGGCATCGAAGACGCGGGTGGTCTACTCGGACGGGTCCCACCAGGTCTCGGTCAGTGCGCTTCCCGCCGACCCCGGCAAGCCGCGGACCTGGGTGGTGCTGATGACCTATTCGTGTTCGTGACCCGGTCGTCGGCACGTCGGTTCGCCGGTGACCCCGCCGGGGCTCAGCGCCGGCGCCGGGCCCGCATCGCTTCCTTGCCGGCGACCCGCCGCTCGCGCTCGACCTCACGGAGCACCTGCGGGTCGCCGCCGACCTCCTCGAGGGCGGCCTTGCGCGCCTTCCAACAACCCCATGCCAGGCATGCGATCGGAATGATGTAGATCGAGATCGACTGGGTCAGGAAGGTGCTGAGGGCCATCAGCGCCAGAGCGAAGTTCCAACTCCGACGACGGTCCCACGGTTTCGCCGTGATGATGAACAGGCCCAGGATGAGGATCGGCGGCAGCAGGAACATCAGGCCGGGGCCGAGACCGAAGTGCCAGATCGTGAAGTACTCGCCGGTCTGGACCTTCTTGCCCTTGGCGTTCTCGACGACCTCGGGGATGATGTGGACGAAGTTCAACACGATCGAGGCGAGCACGACCGTCGCGAAGCTCAGGAGCACCCAACGGCCGCCCGGTTCGTTGCCGCCGAACCGGTCGAAGAACGGCGGGAGCGGCTTCGCCGGTGGACGGGCGGGTTTGCGAGGAGCGGCCGCACTCGACGCGCGGGTCTTGGCGGTCGTCGTGGTCGCGTTCGCCCGGACCGCGGTCGACTTGCGTGTTCCGGTGGCCGATGCCGACGTCTTTCGTGTACCCGCCGGACCACTCGTCCCGGGCCGGCTCGTCGTGTTGCGCGCGGGCGTGGCACCACGAGGTGCGAGGTGTTCGGTTCCCGTCGCCCGGGCGACGCCTGCGTGGGTCCGAGCGGGCGCACGATCCGCGGTCGTGGCCGCGATCGCCGCTCGGTGGCGTGCCGAGAAGATCGGCGAAGATCCACGCCGGGCGCCGTCGGCCGCGACCGGTTGCGCACCGGGCTGGTCGACCGGCCCGTCGACGGCCCCGTCGTCGTCGCCTTCGACCTCGTCGCCGGCATCGACGTCGAAGTCGGTGTCGTCGTCGATCGCCTCGGCCTCTTCGGCCTCGATGACCGAGCGCGCCTCGGCCTTGATCTCGTCACGGCTCTTTCGGGCACGGCGACGCCGCGATCGGCGATCGTCGGGTTCGTCCTCCGCGGCGGGACGTCGCTCCTCGACCGGGGTGTTCGCGGCGACCGAACGTGCCTTGCGCGCTTCGCGTGCGGCCCGGTTCTGTGCCTGGCGACGCTGTTTCGACGGGTTCCTCTCGGCCACGACCTTTCAGGCTAGTGCCGGGTCAGGCAACATCTGCCCTCTGCCAGGACGGCCCTCGTCGTACCTCGCGGCACCACGACTCAGGCCGCCGGGTAGCTCAACCCGGTCGCGGCATGGCACCGGTAACCGTGCGGGTTCTTCGCGAGGTACTGCTGGTGCACGTCTTCTGCGTAGAAGAAGCGGTCGTCGAGTGGTTCGACCTGAGTGGTGATGGTGCCCCAGCCGGCATCGGCGAGCACCGGAGCGAAGCGATTCCGACCGGCTTCGGCGGCAGCCTGTTGGGCGTCGGTCGTGGTGAGGACGATCGAGCGGTACTGCGAGCCGATGTCGTTGCCCTGGCGCATGCCCTGGGTGGGGTCGTGCGTGGTGAAGAACACGCCGAGCAGCTCGTCGTAGCTGACAACGGTCGGGTCGAAGACCACGAGGGTCACCTCGGCGTGCCCGGTGAGCCCGCTGCAGACCTCCTCGTAGGTGGGGTTCGGGGTCACCCCGCCGCCGTAGCCGACCGCGGTGGTCCACACGCCCGGCACCTGCCAGAACTGCTCCTCGGTCCCCCAGAAGCACCCGGTGCCGAACACCGCCACCTCGTGGCCGTCGGGAAAGGGCGGGACCATCGGATTACCGGTGACGAGGTTCACGGGCGCGACCGCGACGGGGGTGTCGCGCCCGGGCAGGGCGCGTGCCGGGTCGATGACGGGATCGGTCGAATCGAGTGTCATGGGCGGGCTTCCTCTCGAACTCGGGGCCGTGATCAACCTATCGGCGTTCGTGGTTCACCAACCGCCGAAAAGGGTCGGTTCGCGTCGGTAGCGCTCGTGACCGTCGAGGTCGTCCATGAACGCCCACGAGCGACGGTGCCAGGCGGTGGGTCCGAGCCGTCGCAGCGCGTCGCGGTGCACCGGCGAGGGGTACCCCTTGTTGGCGTCGAACTCGAAGGGCGCGCACGACGGCGCGACGGCGCGCATCATCCGGTCTCTGGTCACCTTGGCGATCACCGACGCGGTCGCGATCGACAGGCATGTCGCGTCGCCCTTGACGATCGTGCGGGTGCGACCGTCACCGACGAAGTCGACGGGACCGTCCACGAGCACCCGGTCGGGGGTCACTCCGAGCCCGTCGAGTGCGCGCCGGGCGGCGAGGCGCAACGCGGCGCTCATCCCCAGCTCGTCGCATTCGTCGTTGCCGACGTGCCCGACCGACCAGGCCACGCACCAGTCGGTCAGGCGCGGGTAGAGCTGCTCACGTTCGTCTTCGCGCAGCAGCTTGGAATCCCTGACGCCGCGCACCCGCCGGTCGGTCGGCAACACGACCGCACCGACGCTCAAGGGCCCGGCCCAGGCACCTCGGCCGACCTCGTCGAGGCCGACCACCACCTCGTGGCCCTGCGCCCACAACTCGTGCTCGACGGCGAGCGTCGGCGCCGGACCTCTGGCCATACCGTCACCACGGTAGTCACGACGACACCCGGCACACCGGGACCGCACGACCGTAAGCTCGTGGCCGATGGACGTCGCCGAATCGCCGAGCAACTCCGACGAGGAAGTCGTCGGACCCCTGCCCGCGGGCACCCG
>JBDZVK010000008.1:0-1484 GCA_040255725.1 Actinomycetota bacterium | reverse complement strand
CCTCAGATCCGGTCGCCCATCGCCTCGATGAAGGCGTCGACGTCGACGATCGGCATCGTCATGGTCTTCAGCGTCCCCCGCGCGGCCAGCGTGGTGGCCACCCGGGCCATGACGATCTCGTCGGGGGCATCGAGGATGTTCAGGAAATCCCACTGACCGAGCACGGCGTACTGCGCCACGACCTTCACGCCCATCGACTCGACGTCGGCGTTCACCTCCTTGAGGCGGGCCGGGTTCTCCCGCATCCGGGCAGAACCGTCGGGACCGAGCGTGGACAGCATCATGAACTTCACGGGCGTGCATGCTACCGGGGGCGGCCCCGGCGTCGCCGACCGGGCCGACCCCCTACGCTTGGCGCCCATGACCCGCACCGTCCACATCATCTGCCACACCCACTGGGACCGCGAGTGGTACCGCACCTTCCAGTCGTTCCGCATGGAGCTGGTCGAGCTCGTGGACGAGACGATGCAGGTGCTCGAGTCCGACGCGGAGTATCGGCACTTCATGTTGGACGGCCAGATGGCCGTGGTCGACGACTACCTCGAGATCGCGCCGGCCAACGAGGCCCGACTCGGGCGCCTGGCCGAGGCCGGGCGCCTGATGATGGGCCCGTGGTACATCCTCATGGACGAGTTCGGGGTGTCGGGTGAGACGATCGTGCGCAACCTCGCAACCGGTATCGACCGTGCCGAGGACTTCGGTGGCGCGATGGACGTCGGCTACCTGCCCGACATGTTCGGTCACATCGCGCAGATGCCCCAGATCCTCGATCAGTTCGGCTTCGCCGACACCGTCGTGTGGCGTGGGGTGCCGGCGTCGTGCACCGACTCGGCGTCGTTCGCCTGGACGGCACCGGACGGCTCGACGGTCCGTGCCCAGTACCTGCCGCGGGGCTACGGCAACGGGGTGGGGCTGCCGCCCGATGCGGCTGCTTTGATCCGGCGGGTCGAGTTGTTCTGCGCCCAGACCCAGAAGGCATCGGGGGGCGACGGCGACCCGGTGTTGTGGATGCACGGGACCGATCATCGGCACCCGATCCCGGCGCTGCCGGCGATGGTGGCCGAGGCGAACGCCGCCCAGGACGACTGGCACTTCGTGATCTCGACACTGCCCGACTACATCGCCGAGCAACGCGCGGCGGCCGAGCCGGGTGCGGCCTGGACGGGTGAGTTGCGTTCGGGGGCGAAGGCGAACCTGTTGATGGGCGTGGCATCGAACCGGGTCGACGTGAAGCAGGCCGCGGCGCGGGCCGAACGGGGCATCGAGCGTCTCGCCGAACCGTTGAACGCGTTGTTCCGCGGTGCCGCGGACTGGCCGGCGGCGTTCCTCGCCCAGGCCTGGCACCGGATGCTGTTGAATTCGGCGCATGATTCGATCTGCGCGTGCTCGCACGACGACGTGGTGCTGGCGGTGCGCGACCGCTTCGCCGAGGCCGAGGCGCTGGCCGAGGGGTTGACCGAGCGGGCGAAGCTCGCCGCGTACCT
>JBDZVK010000194.1:0-5266 GCA_040255725.1 Actinomycetota bacterium | reverse complement strand
CCGGAGGTGCCGACGTCGAGGTAGTCGATGCCGGATTTCTCGAGTTCGGCGCCGCGACGGATGTCGTCGTGGTAGCGCGAGTTGCCGCCGTCGATCAGCGTGTCACCGGCGGCGAGCAGCGGGGTCAGCTCGGTGGCGACCGACTCGACCACCCCCGCGGGCACCATCATCCACACGTGGCGGGGTGTCGCCATCGTGGAGGCGAGCTCGGCCAGGGAGTGCACGCCGATCGCCCCTTCGGCGGCGAGGGCGTCGACGGTGTCGGCATCGGGGTCGTAGACGACGCAGCGGTGCCCGGCGTCGAGCAGGCGGCGCACCATGTTGGAGCCCATCCGACCCAGGCCGATCATTCCCAGTTCCATGCTGACCTCCATCGTGATACGTGCAACAGACCCTAACGAGGGCTCAGGCGATTCCGTCCTCGTCGACGATCAGGTGCCAGGCGTCGAGGCAGTCCTCGCACCGGTAGACGACCACGTCACCCGCGTGGAACCGGCCGTCCTCGTCGGGGTGGGTGAGCAGATGGCACACGCCGCCGCAGTCGATGCAGTCGATCGTTCCGGGAACGTCCACGCCGCTCATGGATAGCATGGCCGGGTGCGCGTGGTGGCCGGAACAGCACGGGGCAGGCGGCTGCACACGCCCGCGGACGACACGGTGCGACCCACGTCGGACCGTGTCCGCGAAGCGGTGGGCAATGCGCTGGTCTCGCTGGGGGCGATCGAGGGCGCACGGGTGCTCGATCTGTTCGCCGGCACCGGGGCGCTCGGGGTCGAGGCCCTCTCCCGTGGCGCCGCTTCCGCGGTCTTCGTCGAACCCGGCCGCGCGACGCGCGTGGTGATCGAAGAGAACCTTCGACTGTTGGACGACGCACGGGCCGAGGTCGTCGCCGGCACCGCCGCGGCCCATCTCGCGTCGTGCCGCGACGACGCCTACGACCTCGTCTTCGCCGACCCGCCGTACGCGTTCGACTACTGGCCCGAGCTGTTCGGGCTGCTGGGAAGGGTGGTCGCCGACGGCGGGGTCGTCGTGGTGGAGTCGGATCGACCCGTCGAGCCGCCCGAGGGTTGGGTGATCCTCAGAGCGAAGCGCTATGGAAGTACCGTGGTGCACATCATCACCCCACGCGCAGCCGTGCCGCCTCTCCCCGGAGCCGAGCCGTGACGACCGTTCTCTACCCAGGGTCCTTCGATCCGATCCACAACGGACATGTCGAGCTCATCGAGGTCGCGTCCAAGATGTTCTCGGAGGTGATCGTCGCCGCGATGCGGAACCCGCAAAAGGGCGAGCCGCTGTTCACGCTCGCCGAACGCGAGGAGATGATCGCCGAGTCGACCGCGCATCTCCCCAACGTGCGGGTCACGCACTTCTCGTCGCTCGTGGTCGACCTGGCCCGCGACCTGGACGCCAACTTCATCATCAAGGGACTGCGTGCCGTGTCGGACTTCGAATCCGAACTGCAGCAGGCCCACATGAACCATGCCATCTCCGGCGTGCACACGGCGTTCCTGCCCACGGCGAGCACGCATTCGTTCGTGGCGTCGAAGCTGCTGCGTGAGATCGCCAAGTTCGGCGGGGACGTGTCGTCGATGGTGCCGCCCGCGGTCGCCAAGCGCCTGGCCGAGAGGAGTGCCCAGTGAGCGACGACGACCAGGTCCGCAGCGAGCTGGAAGAGGCCATCGAACTCGGGTCGCTGAACGAGGCCGAGAAGTTGCTCGACCGTGCCACCCAGCACGTCGCCACGGCGCGGGCGATGCCGATGTCGGCGTCGGTGATGATCAACCGCGACGAGCTGCTCGACCTGCTCGAGGAGGCCCAGGAGCGTCTGCCCGAGGAGCTCAAGGCCGCCCGGTGGCTGCTCAAGGAACGCGAGGAATTTCTCGTCCGCACCCGCCGTGAGGGTGACGACATCGTCGAACAGGCACGGGCGCGGGCGGCCCGGATGGTGCAGCGCTCGGAAGTGGTCGCCGAGGCCGAACGACGGGCGCGGCGCATCGTCGACGAGGCCGAGTCGAACGCACGCACGATCAGGATGCAGTGCGAGGACTTCTGCGACCAGCGCCTGGCCCAGTTCGAGATCGTGTTGGAGCGGACCATGAAGATGGTGACCGCCGGCCGCGAGCACCTCGCCGCGCCCGTCATGCACACCGGCAACCAGCCGGCGATCGGGGCGGAAGCCGACGACGACCCGACCGAGACCGAGGCCGCCGCGACGTTCTTCGACCAGGACGCCGACGGCGACGACGCCGAGACGTGACCACAGCCCCGTGAGCGGCCGGTATCTCCGCGTCCGGGAGCTGCTGCACGACCCCGGTGTCCAGCGTCACGACGAAGGAGCGTTCGCCCTGGACGAGGCGGGTCTCACCTCGGCCGCCCTCCGCGACGACCGGTACGTCACGTACCGACTGACCCTCGAGGCGCGGGGCAACCGGGTGACGGTGCGCGGATCGGCGACGGGTGCATGGTCCGGACCGTGTCGGCGGTGCCTGCGTGAGACCGACGGGGAGGTGGGCGCGGACATCGACGAGATCTTCGAGACCCGCCCCACCCCCGGGGAGACCTGGCCGATCACCGACGGACTGATCGATCTCGAGCCGGTCCTGCGCGAGGCGCTCCTGCTGGAGCTGCCGCTCGCGCCGTTGTGCCGCGAGGACTGCGCGGGGCCCGACCCCGAGCGCTATCCGACCATGACCGCAACCGAGGACGACGTCGACGAGCCCCCACCGCGTGACCCGCGGTGGGCGGCGCTCGACGACCTCGAAGTCGACGAAGGACGGGAACCGTGACCGACGACGTCGACATCCGCTGGACGACCGGTGGCGTGGCGCACGTGCGTGCCACGAGCTGGGAAGGGCTCGGGTTCGGCCAGGGGTTCGCCTGTGCCCGCGACAACCTGGGCACGATCTGGGACCTTGCCACCAAGGTCGCCTCGGAGCGGGCCCGACACCACGGCCCCGGTCCCGACGACAACTTCCTGGCTTCGGACCTGGGCTATCTCGCCCTCGGGATCACCGAACGGGCCGAGGCGCTCCGTGCCGCCCAGCCGACCGAGATCACCGAACTCGTGTCGGGGTACGTGGCCGGTGCCAACGCCTGGCTGACCGAGGCCCGCGACACCGGACGCGTACCGGAGTGGTGCGCCGACGCGGCGTGGCTGACGCCGCTGGAGGAACTCGACCTGTACCGGATGCTCGTCGACACCACCTTGATGGCGAGCGGGCGCAACCTGGTCGCTCTCGTCGGTCGGGCCGAGGCGCCGGGGCCGGACGGGCCGTGCCCGCCGGCCCCGATGAGCGCGCTCGGATCGGCGAACGCCGCCAGCAACGGCTGGGCGTTCGGGCGCGACGCGACCCCGACGGGTGGTGGGCTCGTCGTGGCGAACCCGCATTTTCCCTGGTACGGCGAGGCGCGCTTCTGGGAGTGCCACCTGACGATTCCCGGCGAACTCGACGTCTACGGCGTGAGCCTCATCGGGACGCCCGGCGTACAGATCGGCTTCAACGCCACCCTGGGATGGACCCACACCTTCTCGCGGGGCAACCGCTTCACGCTCTACCGCCTCGACCTCGACCCGGACGACCCCACCCGCTACCGATTCGGCGACGAGGTCCGCACGATGACCGCACGCGACCACGAGGTCGTCGTCGCGACACCCACGGGTGGGACCGAGACGGTCCGACGCACGCTCTGGCGCTCACACCACGGGCCGATGGTCAACCTGCCGCTGCTCGGTTGGGGGAACGAGATCGGGTTCACCTACCGCGATGCGAACCTCGGGAACACCGGGATCCTCGAACTGTTCCTCGGCATGGACCGGGCCCGTGACCTCGACGAACTCGAGGCCGTGTGCGCCGCGACGAAGGCGATGCCCTGGTTGAACACCCTGGCGGCGGATTCGACCGGCCAGGTGTTCTACGCGGACCATTCGGCGACGCCGAACCTCACCGAGGGGGCACAGAAGCGGTACGTCGAACGCCTGGCGACCGACCCGATCGCCGCGCTGCTCGCCGAGAACCGCGTCGCCCTGCTCGACGGTTCGGACCCCGACGACGAATGGGTGGACGCCCCCGGTGCCCGGAGCCCCGGGCTCGTGCCACACGACCAGTTGCCCGCGATGCGCCGCGACGACGTGGTCGTGAACTGCAACGACTCGCACTGGCTGAGCCATCCCGACGCCGTGTTGGAGGGCTACCCGGTCATGTGCGGACTGGAGCGGACGCCCCGGAGTCTGCGCACCCGTCAGAACCTCGTCCAGACCCAGCAGCTCGCCGGAAATCGTGCGGCCACGGCCGAGGCCGCGCTGGACGTGGTGCTGGCGGGCGCGACCCTGACGGCGTTGTTGTTGCGTGACGAGGTGGTGGTCCGTCTGCGCAGCGCCGGGGCCCACCTCGAAGCGGCCGACGTGCTCGAGGCCTGGGACGGGACGGTCGGCATCGACGCGCGCGGAGCAGTGCTGTGGCGGGAGTTCCTCGCGGCGTTCCCGCCGGCCGACCTCGTCGACGCCGGTGTGCTGTTCGCCCACGGGTTCGATCCGGATGATCCGGTCGTGACCCCGCACGGGCTGAATCCCGACTTCGACGGAGACGACCCGGTCGTGTCGGCGATGACCGCGGCACTTGCGGTCCTCGACGATGCCGGGGTGGCGCCCGACGCGCCGCTCGGCTCGGTGCAGTGGGCGCAGTGCGGGAACGAACGCATCGGCGTCCCCGGCGGCTGCGAGGTCGAAGGCGCCGCGAACGTGCTGGGCGCGTTCGGTGCCCTGGCGAGCCAGTCGCTCGCACCGGTGCCCGAGCACCCGGAGCCGTTCGCGACGCGGGCCGGCCGGACCGGCATCGGACCGGGCGGCTACCAGGTCACCTACGGCACGAGCTACCTCATGGCGGTCGAGTTGACCGCGGAGGGGCCGCGCGGCCTCGGGCTGCTCGCCTACGGGCAGACCGAGGACTTCACCTCGCCCGGTGCCGTCGAAGGTGCGCGGGCATTGGCGACGGGTGGTTTCCGGCCCCTCTGCTTCACCGACGACGCGATCGGGAACGACCCCGAATTGAGTGTGCGGACGTTCCGCCGGTAGATTCTGCGCGATGGCCGTACCCAAGAAGAAGACCTCCAAGTCGAAGACCCGGAGCCGCCGGGCCTCCGCGTGGCGGCTCGACGTTCCCGCTCGGAGCGTGTGCCCCCGGTGCGGCTCGGCGAAGACCCCGCACGTGGTCTGTGGCTCCTGTGGGTGGTACGGCGGGCGTCAGGCCATTGACGTCGACTGAGTCGG
>JBDZVK010000193.1:0-5280 GCA_040255725.1 Actinomycetota bacterium | reverse complement strand
CGCTGCTGTACCAGGTGGCGACCTGCGGCCTGAACGCCGCGGACGTCGCCTACCCCGTCCGCGGGGTCCTGCGCCGCTACCCCGGCGTGGCGATGCGGGTCGGCACGGTGCAGGCGATCGACGCCGCACGCCATCAGGTCGTGGTCGACGACGAACCGATCGTCTACGACCACCTCGTGATCGCCGCCGGGTCGCGGGCCCACCACTTCGGCATCCCCGGCGCCGCGGAACACGGCTTCAGCCTCTACTCACTCGCCGACGCGGCCAGGCTCCGGAACCACGTGCTGAGCCGTTTCGAGGCGGCCGCCCGCGACCACTCCCTCGTCGCCGAGGGTGCGCTCGACGTGGTGGTCGTCGGGGGCGGCCCGACCGGGGTCGAGACCGCCGGCGCGCTCGCCGAACTCGACACCCACGTGCTCAGCCGCGACTTTCCGGCGTTGCCCGTCGACCGAGCCCGGGTGCACCTCGTCGAGGCGACGGGCTCGGTGCTCGGCGCGTTCTCGGCCCGGTCGCAGCGTCACGCGCTCGACACGCTCGCCGCCCGCGGCGTCGAGATCCACCTCGACACGCCGGTCGACGAGGTCACCGCCACCCGGGTGCGACTCGGCGACGGCACCGAACTGGCCGCGCACACCGTGGTCTGGGCGGCGGGGGTGCAGGCGGCCGGCATCGCGGACCATCTCGACGCCGAACGTGGTCGTGGCGGACGCATCATCGTCGCGCCCGACCTGTCGGTGCCCGGCTGCCCCGGCGTCTGGGCGATCGGCGACGTCGCACAGATCCCCGACGCCGCGTCGTCGGGGGGCACGCTTCCCCAGCTCGCCCAGGGCGCCATCCAGAGCGGCACCCACGTCGCCGAGCAGATCCGCCGCACCCTCGCCGGCGAGGCGACCACGCCGATCCGCTACCGGAACAAGGGGATCATGGCGACGATCGGGCGCCGCGCCGCGGTCGCGGAGTTGCCGCCGGGGGTGAAGCTCCGCGGGTTCGTCGCCTGGCTCGCCTGGCTGGGCCTGCACCTGGTCACGCTCATGGGCATGCGCAACCGGGCGTCGGTGCTGGTCAACTGGGCGTGGAACTACCTCACCTGGGACCGCGGCCCCCGCCTGATCTTCGACCCCGCCGCCGATCACGATGCCGACTCCGAACGCGCCGAGCGCAGCGCTGATCGAGGAGGCTGAGCGTCCGCCCGACTCCGCCTGAGTCCTCTGGGGTGTGCCGGGGCGCCGCCTTCACCCGGATCCGGGTGAACCGACAGCCGGAAGCTGCACCTTCGGCACCGGGAGGTCGGAGGGATGGGCAAGCAGGAAGCCCTGCCCGACGCGGATCCCGAGCGACATGAGCGCTTCGAGTTCCCCCACGGTCTCGATGCCTTCGGCCACGAGCCTCAGGTCGACTTCGGTCGAGAAGTGCTGCAACGACGCCACGAGCGAGCGCCGCACCGGCGACCGGTCGAGGTCCATCACGAGCGTCCGGTCGAGTTTCACGATCTCGGGCCGCAGTTCCAGGATGTGCTGGAGGCTTGCGAAGCCCGAGCCGGTGTCGTCGACGGCGATGCGCACGCCCCGCTCGCGGAGATCCTGGAGAGACGCGACCAATCGGCGGTAATCCTGCACCTTCTCGTGCTCGGTCACCTCGATCACCAGCCGATCAGCCGGTGCGGATTCGAGCACGTAGCGGAGCGCCGGCGACTCGAGTGCCTCGGGCGACGCGTTGAGTGAGACGTCGCAGCCGGGCGGGAGCCGGTCGATGTCGCGCAATGCGGCGCTGAGCGCGGCCAACTCGAGTCGCACGCCGAGATGGACTTCGTGGGCCTCCTCGAACCAGACTTCCGGTCGATCGCTGTGGCCCTCGGGAAATCTGGCGAGGGCCTCGACCCCGATCGTGGTTCCGTCGTTCAGGTCGACGATCGGTTGGTAGACCATCCTCGGGCCGGCAGCGTCGAGGACCGCCTCGGTCCGCAGCGTGATCGCCCGGGCGCGTTCCTCGTGCGCCGCTGCGGCTCGTTCGTGCTCTTCGATGGTGGTCGCCATGGAGATGTTCGCGCGCCGCAGTTGTTCCTGTTGCTGCCGGATCGTGAGCAGGTTCTGCAGGCGGAGGAGGAGCTCGGGATACGCGAACGGCTTGGTGAGAAAATCGGTCGCGCCGTTGCCGAGTGCTCTCACCTTGGTGATCTCGGTCGCATCGGCCGTCAAGACGAGAACGGGCAGGAACGCATCCGGCTCGGCCAGCTCGTCGAGTTGCGCCATCAGGGCGAAGCCGTCGGGCGGCGGCATGTGGAGGTCGAGCACGATGAGATCGGGTTCGAAGCTCGACACGAGCGTCATCACTTCGCTCGAATCGGTGGTGGACGCCACGTTGTCGTAGCCGGCCCGGCCGAGCATCTTGGTGAGCAGGGTGACGTTCGCCACTTCGTCGTCGACCACCAGCAACCGAGAGTGGAGAAACAGGCCCGGGGTCATCGGTCTCCTTCAGAGGCCGTGCCGGCGAAACCGGCCGATCCGTCGACCGACGGGGAATCGCGCGAGGCCGGTTCACCGGGCACGGAAGCACGGTCCGATCGTCGATGGTGGAAGTTCACGACACTCTTTCGGTCCGGGTCGGACAAAACTGAGGAAGAGCGGGCCACGCGTCGGACGAGCGACTCCCGGTGGGCGATCGGCCTTTCGCGCAGCGAACCCGGCGCCCGCCGACCGCGACCGTTCCCCGCCCCGCCTCACCCGTTCGGCCCTCGGTCAGCGCACCGGCCGACGGGTTTTCGCCGGTGGCGACACGCCGCTCAGCCGACCGTAGGCCGGACGGCCCGAATGTCGCCGTGCAGCTCAAGTCCCAAATCGTGGCAACCGACAACTCCAACCAAGTGGATCAAATCGTCCGAGGGGAGGCCGGGCGCGCGGCTCATCGGATGTACCGACGCGTTCGTTCCGGCTCGGGCGGCAATGAGCTGGGTCGTGAGCGCAGTGACGAGTTGGAACAGAGAACTTCCCGACGTTCCCGCAGTCGGCATCGTGAGTATCGACAGCCTCGGTACGGTGCGAGCGTTCAGCAAGGGGGCAGAACGCCTGTTGGGGTATGCGGCGGACGACGTCATCGGGCGTGACGTGAGGCTCCTCATGAGTGAAGATTCGCACGAGTCCTTTGCGAAATACCTCGAAGCCGCGAAGCGGTACGGCGAAGCGGAGATCATCGGGAGCGGTCGGCATCTGGAGGGCGTCCGACCCGACGGGACCCCGTTTGCGGTGGAGCTCCGGGTCGACACCATGGCCATCGTCGGTGGCGAGACGATCTTCGTCGGTGTCATCATCGACCAGGCGAGTGCCGGCGCGGCGCGGTACTGGCTCGACGAGTTCTTCGATCTCACGCTCGACCTGCTGGCGGTTGCCACGTTGGACGGCACGTTCATCAGGCTGAACCCTGCGTGGAGCACCACGTTCGGGTACTCCCTCACGGAGCTGATGGCCCTTCCGTACCTGGCGTTCGTCCACCCGGACGACCAGGACAGCACGAAGGCGGCCATGGAAGAGCTCGCCCACGGCGAATCGGTCTCCCACTTCGAGAACCGCTTTCGCGCGGCGGACGGCTCGTACCGAATGCTCGAATGGACGGCGAAGCCCCTGCTCGACCGAAAACTCGTCATGGCTGCCGCCCATGACGTCACGCGCCGTCACAACATCGAGGCTCAGCTCCGCGCCACCCGTGACCGCGCCGACGAGGCGAGCCACTACAAGAGTGAATTCCTTTCGCGCATGAGCCATGAGCTCAGGACTCCGCTCAACTCGATCATCGGGTTCTCCCAGCTCCTCCAGATGGATGACCTGAACGAAGCACAGACCGAGAATCTGGATGCGATCCAACGCTCGAGTCGCCATCTTCTCAACATGATCAACGAAGTGCTCGACCTCGCGAAGATCGAGGCCGGCAAACTCCGGCTCTCCCTGGAACCGGTCGACGTCGCCGTCGAGATCGACGTCGCGCTCGATCTGATCGGCCCGCAGGCGGCGGAGCGCGGCATCACGGTGGCCGCGCCGGAAGACGACGGTGTCTGCGTGCTCGCGGACCGGCAACGCCTTCTGCAGATCCTCTTGAACCTGTTCTCGAACGCCGTGAAGTACAACCGTCCGAACGGCACGATCTCCGTCGACGTGCAAGCCTCCGGGGGCACCGTGACGATCGCGGTCACCGATACCGGAGTCGGCATCGACCAGTCGCGGCTTGCCGAATTGTTCAGGCCGTTCGAGCGCCTCGGAGCGGAGGCCACGGCGGTCGAGGGCACCGGCGTGGGTCTGGCGCTGTCGAGGACCTTGAGCCGCGAGATGAACGGCACGTTGACGGTCTTCTCGACCTCGGGAAAGGGCTCGACGTTCTGTCTGGAACTTCCCCAGGCGACCCTCCCTCCGATGGATCCGCCGTCGGAATCGACGGACGGCCGTGTGCCGAAGGAGACGGTCGGGGCAGACCGTGCGATCACCGTGCTGTACATCGAGGACAACATCACGAACTCGCAACTGATGGATCGTGCCCTGCAGACCCAGGGAGAGGTCGAACTGGTCATCGCGGTCCAGGGGAGCCTCGGTTTGGATCTCGTGAATCGCCTCCGCCCCGACCTGGTGCTCCTCGACCTCCATCTTCCGGACATGCCCGGTGAGGAAGTGTTGCGTGCGATCCGCGCGACCCCCGAGGTCGAGAACACGGTCGTCGTCGTGTGCTCGGCAGACGCCTCACCCGGGCAGACGAGCCGTCTCATCGCCGCCGGGGCAAACGGCTACCTGACCAAGCCCTTCGAACTCGCCGACTTGTTCGAGGTGGTACGACGAGTACGCCGGCATGAGCCGATCGATCCGCCGAAGACCGAACGGACGTGACGGGGACGAACCCGAAGCTCGATGTGGACCGGTCGAGACCCGGCTCGGCGGATCGGGGAACCCCGTCACCGGCGTGGATCCACCGCACCCCGGGGGCGCGGCCCCGCGTGACCTTCGATCCCGCCGATGGTCCGAGCGGTCGGCGGTGGGTCGGATGGCCACGTCGTTGTCGTCATGCACGACGCGGTCGAAATCGGCACCGAGCGTCCGGGCCCCGGGCAGTTGCGTCGAGGCCGACCGTGGTGCTGCCCGACGGTCGCGTCCGCTGACCCCGACCGCAGTCCGACCCCGGCCCGAACCCGCCGGTCATGCGGCCGGTCATGCCGCCGATCGTGCTCGCGGACGAGCTGTCGCTCACCTCGTCGGGCAGTTGTCCGGCGCGGGTTTCCCGGCGAGACGGTCCGCGATCCACGACGAG
>JBDZVK010000192.1:0-5298 GCA_040255725.1 Actinomycetota bacterium | reverse complement strand
TGCTCCGAGAACCGTGATCAGTCCGAGAAGATTCATTTGCTTTGGTTGCTCCTTGTGATTTTCTCTGGTGAAGAGAGCTTGAGAGAGGGAATTGGGATCAGTGGCCGGGGTCGATGGCCATGGCGATGAAGGTGGCCGACAGCGCCGCGAAGATGTACGCCTGCAGGAGCGCGATCAGCACTTCGAGCAGGAGCACGCCGATGATGCCGAAGACACCGACGACGGTGAGCGCGATCTGGCCCCCGCTGAAGGCGGCGACGCCGACGAGCATCGAGAACAGGATCGCCAGCAGCGCGTGCCCGGCGACCATGTTCGCGAACAACCGGATCAACAGCGCGAACGGCTTGGTGAACAGCCCGATGAACTCCATGAGGAAGATCAACGGGACGATCACCGCAGGCACCCCGTGGGGCACCAGGGTCTTGAAGTACTTGATCGGCCCCTGGCGGGTGAAGCCCGCTGCGGTGGTGAGGACCAGGGTGATCACGGCGAGTGCCGAGGTGACGGCGATGTTGCCCGTCGCCACGGCGAAGGCGTCGCCCTTGTCGAGGCCGCCGGGAGAGATGGGGAACGGCGCGAGCCCTAGCACGTTCGACACCAGGATGAAGAAGAACAGCGTCCAGATGAACGGCAGGTACTTCTTGCCGTCGGTCGGGCCCATGAACGCATACGCGATCTCGTCACGGACCCACACCAGGCCGAACTCGAGCAGCGCCAGGAAGCCGGTCTTTCGGGGTGCGTCGGTCGGCATCGCCTTCGCCGCCCACCCGAAGCCCACGATCAGGATGAGCGACGCGAGGATCAGCAGCACCACATGGGCGTTGATGGGGCCGACGATCTTGTAGTTCAGTAGCTCGTGGACGACGTGGTCGGCCTCGATGCCGAGGATCATGCAGCCTCCTGACGCTGGAACCGGAGCGCGATCGCCGACTCGATCCCGAAGTAGACGAAGACGAACGCCACGAACGTGAATCCGAATGCGGCGGGGGACACGCCGAGCCCGGTGGCGAACGTGAACAGCGCGAGCAGCGCGACGAGCACGATGAAACGCGCTCCGAAACCGGCGGCGATGTGCACCAGCGCGTCGCCGGGCTCACCGGCGAGGGAGCGATTGGTGAAGTGTGCGCCGACGAGCAGGTTGGCCACGCCCAGGGCGCCACCGATCAGCACGCCGCGCACGGTGGCGCTCTCGAGCGACATCGAAGCGACGACCGCGGCGACCACGACGCACGCGGAGGCCGCGACCACCACGGCGGCCCGGTCGAAACGCGCGATCACGAGCGCGGTCCTTCGTCGCCGGGCCCGGTGTCGGTCGTACTCGATGACAGCGCCCGCAACAACAGCCAGGTCGCGGTGGCGAACGCCAAGATCAGGAGTCCCGCGGTGAACCACGGGTCGGTGCCGAGGCGACCGTCGAGCCAGCGGCCGGCGAGTGCCCCCGCCGCACAGATCACCGCGAACTCCAAGCCGCCCGAGAGGAAGCGGAGCGGGCTGATGACGCCGTCGCGGTCGTGGGTGCCGCGGCCTTCGGTTGCACGGTCCGGACCGTTCGACGGTGACATGGCCCGACCAGCCTGACAGGCGCGCAACCCCGGTGCGTCGCCGACGCGCCGGTCGGCCCCCGCCGAACCGGTCGACGACGGACGAAAACCCGACGCAGTCCCCGCCATGCGTCGCGCACGGTGACGCGGCGGGTTCAGTTCCGGGCGAGATCGCAGATGCACGGGGCTCTCATCTGTGGAGGTCGACATGCTCGAGTGGTGCCGGTGTGCGAGACGTCGCGTGAACGCACTTCCGCCGTCCACCGGACATTCGAGGGGGACTGCTTGTGAATGAATGCTCAATCTACGTCCGCCGGTCGTTCTCTGCAAATTCTCAGGGGAGCGAATCCGTCGTGGCAGGATCAGTCGTGGTAGGATTCATCGGGCTCTGTCTCTCTTCGGCAGCCGTTGCCGGCGGAGACGATGCACCGTTCCCGTCGTCTGTCCTCCGGTCGCCGTTCCGACGGGTCGGACGGAACCAGGTGTAGAGCCCGAGGCCGAGCGCGGCCAAAAGGATGGGCACCAGCCCATTGCCCTTTCCCGAATAGGCCGGATACAGCACGAACACCGACAACAACGCCGTCCACAGCCACAGAATGACGACGCTGCGCCAGTAGCCGTGACCCATGCGGATCAAGCGGTTGTGCAGATGGTCGACGTCACGGTTGGCGACGCCCGAGCGGCTCTTCGTCCGGCGGATGATCGCGAAGATGGTGTCGACGATGGGCACCCCCAGAATGAAGATCGGGATGAACAGGGGCGCGAAGAAGAAGTATGTCTGACCGCTGAAGGGCTCGGTGGTGCGGCCGCCGACGAGCATCGTCGACACGGCCATGAGCGTGCCGAGCAGGAGCGCGCCGCCATCGCCCATGAAGATCTTCGCCGGATGCAGGTTCCACGGCAGGAACCCGACGCACAGCCCCAGCGCGATCGTCGCGACGAGGATCGACGGATTGTCGAAGCCGATGACCCCTGCGGTCAGGAGCTTGTGTCCGTACAGCAGGAACGAACCCGATGCGATCGCGACGATGCCGGCCGCGAGACCGTCCAGGCCGTCGATGAGGTTGACCGCCGTGGTCATGGCGAACACCCACAGCACCACGAGCAGCGGCTTCCAGTCGGCCGACAACACGATCGTGCCGGCGAACGGGATCCGGAAGTAGTCCATCGACACGCCCATCCAATACAGGACCGAACCGCCGAGCACGATCCCCGCGGTCTTCGCCGGCGCCGAGACCTCGTGGATGTCGTCGATCGTCCCGACCGCCCAGATCACCGCCGGCCCTGCCAGGACGCCGAGGATGGTGAGGCGCGCCGCGAAGACCTGCTGAAAGCCGCCCGAGACCCAGGCGACGCCGATGCCCGCGAGGAAGCCGCAGAACATCGCGACGCCGCCCAACTGGGGAACGGGGCGCTCGTGGATCCGGTTCGCGTCCGGCATCACGATCAGGCCGCGCGCCACCGCGACCTTGCGCACCAGTGGCGTCACCACGGCCGTGACGACGGCCGAGACACCGAGGACCAACGCCAGGCTGGTCCAGCGCAGAACCACTCAGTCCACCACCCCGACTCGGCGACCGCTCGGTGCGTCCCCCGTCATCGTCCGCTCGTCTCCCCGCGCGCTCAGGACGTCGGATAGGGGGCGAACTTCTCGCACAGTGCGGCGACGTCGCTGCGGACCGCGGTGATGACCGCGTCGTCGTCGTGACCGTTCAACACCCGCAGGATGAGCGCCGCGATCGTCTCCATCTCGGCCTCTCCCATGCCCTGGGTGGTCACCGCGGGCGTGCCGATCCGCAGCCCGCTGGTGATGTAGGGCGGGCGAGGGTCGTCGGGCACGGTGTTCTCGTTGAGGCTGATCCCGGCACGGTCGAGCGCGAGCCGCGCCTTCTTGCCCGACAGGTCCTCGTCGAAGGAACGCAGGTCGACCAGCAGCAGGTGGTTGTCGGTGCCACCCGACACCAGCCGCAACCCACCCCCCGCGAGCGCTTCGGCGAGCCGACGGGCATTGGTGGTGACCCGGTGGGCGTACTCGGTGAACTCGGGCGTCGCGGCCTCACGGAACGCCACCGCCTTCGCCGCGATCACGTGGTCGAGCGGGCCGCCCTGCATACCGGGGAACACCGATTTGTCGATCGCCTTGGCATGCTCTTCCCGGCACAGGATGCACCCGCCCCGGGGGCCGCGCAGGGTCTTGTGCGTCGTGAACGTGACCACATCGGCGTAGGGCACCGGGTTGGGGTGCACGCCACCGGCGATCAGGCCGGCCACGTGCGCAGCGTCGAACATGAACAGTGCCCCGACCTCGTCGGCGATCTTGCGGAACGGCTCGGGGTCGATGAGGCGCGGGTACGCGGTGGCGCCCGCCACGATCATCTTCGGCTTCGTCGCGTGGGCGACCTCACGGACCTGGTCGAAGTCGATCCGTTCGTCGGACTCGGTCACGCCGTAGGCCGAGAACTCGTACAGGATCCCGCTCGCGTTGACCGGAGAGCCGTGGGTGAGGTGGCCGCCCTGGTCGAGCCGGAGCCCCAACACCGCGTCGCCGGGCTCCAGCAGCGCCTGGTAGACCGCGAGGTTCGCGTTCGCACCCGAATGGGGTTGCACGTTCGCGTGGTCGGCGCCGAACAGCTCGCACACCCGCTGTCGGGCGACGTCCTCGACCCGGTCGATGACCTCGTTGCCGCCGTAGTACCGCTTGCCCGGGTAGCCCTCGGAGTACTTGTTGGTGAGCACCGACCCGGTCGCCTCCATCACCGCGGGCGACGCGAAGTTCTCCGACGCGATGAGCTGGATCGTCGAGTTCTGCCGGGCGATCTCGTCGTCGATGAGGCCGAAGACCTCGTCGTCACGTGCCGTTGGCCAGGTCATCGATGGTCAGACTCCTTCGGAGGATACGGGGCGTGCGGCGAATGCGGCGTCGTCGTCGCCTCGGGCGGACTCGGGAAGGTCGGCCCACAGCTCTGCAAGATACGTGTCCTGGCCCTCGGGATCGGAAAACCGCTCCTCGAGCGCATGGAGCTCGTCGATGCGTCGCTGGTGACGCCCACCCTCGAACGGGGTGTCGAGCCACAGCCTGGCGATCTCGAGTGCGAGCGCGTCGGCCACGACCCGCGCGCCCATCGACAACACGTTCGCGTCGTTGTGGGCCCGCGACATCCGGGCGGTGTAGAGCTCGTTGCACAGCGCAGCCCGCACGCCCGCCACCTTGTTGGCGGCGAGCTGCTCACCCTGGCCCGAGCCCCCCAGCACGATGCCACGGTCGACCCTTCCCGCGGCGACGGCCCGTCCGACGGCCGCGCAGAAGATCGGGTAGTCGACCGAGACGGTGTCGTGGGTTCCGACGTCGACCACATCGTGACCGTCCGCGGTGAGGGCATCGACGAGCTTCCACTTCAGCGCGTAGGCGGCGTGGTCGGATCCGATCGCGATCCTCACGAGTCGACCCCGACCGTCGCCGGTTCGGGCGCCGCCCACAGCGCCTCGACCAGCCGGTCGACGAGCATCGAGATGTCGTTCGCCGCGCGGTCGAAGACCTTGCCGGAGCGACCCATCGGGTCGGGGATCTCGTCGGCGACCGTGATACGCAGCAGCTCTCGCCGCCCCCTCGTCTCGCCGATCATGTCGAGGATCGTCGCCAGGTCGGTGGCTCCCGACTCCTCGAGTCCGAGGGACTCCACCCGACGGACGAACTCGGGCAGGGTGAACGCGCGGGTGTACGCCTCGGGCGTGATCGCGACGAGTTCGGTCAGATGGT
>JBDZVK010000191.1:3553-5337 GCA_040255725.1 Actinomycetota bacterium | reverse complement strand
GCTCAGTGCGTGGGCCGGTTCCATCGCCGATCGCGCCGACAAGCACAAGTTGCTCTTCATCACCCAGGGTGGGGAGATGCTCCAGAGCCTCGCGCTCGCCGTACTCGCCTTCGTCCCGGGCACGCCGGTGTGGGCGTTCTTCGGGCTGGCGGTCGTCGGCGGCGTGCTGTTGGCCTTCGACAATCCCATCCGCCGATCGTTCGTGCCCGAGATGGTGCCCCGCGAACTGATCCCGAACGCCGTGATGCTCTATTCGACCCTGGTGAACGCGTCGCGGATCTTCGGACCGGCGCTCGCCGGCGTCCTCGTCGTCACCCTCGGCTACGGCTGGGCATTCGCCATCGACGGGGTGTCGTACGTGGCGGTGATCACCGCGCTCGCGCTGATGCGGCGATCAGAACTGCGACGACGGCCGCCGACACCACGGACCGAAGGCGCCGTCCGCGAAGGCGTCCGCTACGTCCGGTCGATGCCGACGCTGTGGATCTCGTTCGTGATGCTCGCCGCGGTGGGGACGTTCAGTTACGAGTTCAACGTGGTGGTGCCGCTGTTCGTCGAACAGGGACTCGGCGGTTCCGACGCCGCGTACACCGTCGCGTACGCGCTGTTCAGCGTCGGTGCGCTCATCGGCGCGCTCGCCGCTGCGCACCGCTCGGACGTGGACCTCCGTCTCGTCGTCGTGGGGTGTGCCGCGTTGGGGGTCACGATGGTCGGCCTGGCGCTCGTGCCCGGACTCACCTGGGTGTACCCGGTCATCGTCCTGGTCGGCGTGGCCAGCATCATCTACATGACCACGACGACGGCCATCGTGCAGGTGCGGGCGAGACCGTCGATGCACGGTCGGGTCCTCGCGCTGCAGAGCGTGTTGCTGATCGGCACCAATCCGATCGGCGGCCCGATCCTCGGCGCGGTGTCCGACCGGTTCGGGGCGCGTGCGCCGGCGGCGCTCGGCGCGGTCGTCGCATTGGCGACGGCCGGATGGGGCGCGTGGGTGATGCAGCGCCACCGTGACGAGCTGACCCGACCTCCCGACACCGATCAACTCCCGCTCGTCAGCGTCGGTCTCGACGGTACCCGAGCCCCGGTCGGCGTCGGCCCGGTCGCCGCCGTCGCCGGGCCGACCGTGGCGCCACACCCCTTCGACGACGCCGACGTCGTCGAGCGAACGACCCGGCCGCGCGAGCCGGGTGATCCGATGCCGTCGTGACCTGCCGAGGTCGTGGTCGCGACGGCCGGCTGCGTACGTGGCGGTTCGCCCCGCGGTGCCTTCGTCAGGTCCAGTCGCGGATGTTCGCCTGGACCGGATCGTCGGCATCCAACGGCGAGGTGCCGGGGGCGCGGTCTTCCGGGCGATGTTCGAGATGGATCGAGATCAGATCGCGGGCGACCGACTGCAGGTCGTCGCTGATCAACTCGGTTCCGTAGTAGCGGGTGTCGTCGGCGTCGCCGGCGGTGACGGACCGTACGACGACCTCACCTTCGACGGGGCCGATCCTGATCGTGAGTACCCCACCGACGGTGACCGCCGCATTGCTGGTCGAGACGAAGCCGACGCCGTTGACCGACCAGGTCCTGGTAGTCGCGCCGACGAACTTGCGGGGCTTGCGTCTCGGGTTGTTCGGTGTGGGCGCCCATTGCAGCGGCACCGTGATCTCGTGGATCTTGCCGAAGGCGTGCTCGGGGGGCCGGTCCGGGTCGGAGGGTAGCTGTGGCTTCATGCTGGGTGGTTCGTCTCCCATGCCCGAGGGTACCCCCTGGCGGCCGCAGACACGAGTGATGGGCGA
>JBDZVK010000191.1:0-3453 GCA_040255725.1 Actinomycetota bacterium | reverse complement strand
GCGTCGTCGTCGACGCGCAGGGTGATCTCGTCGCAGCCCGGTTCGAGGTAGGCGAGTTTGCCCGGTTCGACCGTGGCGCCGGCGACCTGCGCGGTGTCCTCGAGATGCACCCGGCCGTCGAGGACGACGAGCGCGTGCTCGTGATCGGCGGCCACGGGCACGGTCGTGGCGCCCGGCCGAAGCCGGAGCTCACTGCCGAAGTGATCGGTGTCGCGCCGCGCCGGTGACGTGGCGTCGCCGAGCCGGCCGAGGAGCACCGTCGCCTCGGTGTGGTCGAACTCGACCCGGGGGAGCTCTTCGTGGTGTTCGAACGCGGGCGCGCCGTGGCGCGTGGCGTCGGGTTGCGCGACCCAGAGCTGGATCCCGTGGTAGCGCCCTTTGCCACCTCGCCATTCCTCGGCGTGGGTCACGCCGTTGCCGGCGGTCATCAGGTTCAGCTGGCCGGGCGTGATCACCTGATCCGAACCGACCGAGTCGATGTGGCGCAGCTCACCGTCGAGCAGCCAGGTGACGGTCTGCAACCCGATGTGGGGGTGCGGGCCGATGCCGGCGTCGGCCGGATCGGTCACGTCGACCGGCCCGATGTGATCCGCGAAGCACCACGCACCGACGGTCCGACGGGTGCGTTGGGGCAGGGCTCGCCGCACCGGGGTGCGGCCGACCATCGCTTCGCGACTGTCGGCGAGCGGGATCGACGGCGGAGCGGCGGTGGTCTGGTCGGTCATGGTCGACTCCTCGTCTCTCGCAGGATGTCCCCCACTAGTGTGCCGGAGATGTCCGACGAAATCCGCGCCACGATCGACCACTACTGCGAGCGCTTCTCGGCCGCCGATCGGGTCGGTTGGCTCGCGTTGTTCGCCGACGACGCCACCGTGGAAGACCCGGTGGGCAGCCCCGTGCGGCACGGACTCGACGAGATCGGCGCGTTCTTCGACGAGAGCCACGCTGCGCCCGACTCGATCGAGCTGAAGCTGAACGCGCCGGCGATCATCATCGGCACCGAGGCGTCGTTCGCGTTCACGATCCGTGTGAACCTGGCCGGCTCGATGTTCACGCTGCAGGCGATCGACGTGATGACCTTCGACGACACCGCGCGCATCACCGGCCAGCGTGCCTTCGTCGACCATTCCACGATGGTCCCCGAAGCCTGATCACCCGGTGCGTTCGTGGGCCGGATCGTCCGTTCGGCCCACCACCCACCACCCACTGGGCGCCGGGCGTGCGGAGCGGGAGGTTCCGCGCGGTGACGGCGCGGAACCTCCCCGAGCACGGTCGAGTCGGTCAGGAGACGACGAGGTTCGACGTCCCCACGTCGCTGAAGATGATGTAGGTGTAGTTGGTGTCGGTGAACCGCGAGTCGCCACCGGTGATGGTCAGGCCATCGGCGTGGAGGGTCTGATACACGACGACCACCACCCCGGAACCACCTTGGGAGTGTTGCGCACCGCCGCCCCCGCCACTGCCGGTGTTGGCGACTCCGTCGGTCCCGTTGTTCTGGTAGGAGTCCGCGCCCTTGCCGCCCCCGCCCGTGCCGCCCGCGCCGCCGGTCGCGACGGCGGACGGATCCCAGGCAGAACCGCCGCCGCCGCCGGCCACGTAGCCGATCGGCGACCCGATCTGAGCCCAGTAGGCCGACCAGAACTGAGTCCCGGCGCCGCCTGCTCCCCCGGCCGGTGGTGTCGAGGTCACGGCGTTGCCACCGCGTCCGGTGATCCCGAAGCCGGCGCCGCCGCCACCTCCGCCCAGCGAGTACGCGCCGGGTCGGACGGCGCCGTTGCCGCCGTCGCCTCCCTGGCCCGACGTCCCGTCGCCCGGCCCCAACTGGCCCGAGCCACCGCCACCTGATCCACCGTCCTCACCGGCGTTGCCGGACGTCGCGGCGCCGTGGCCCCCGCCCTTCGCGGTGGCAAACGTGCCGAAGCTCGAGTCGCCGGCGTCGTGTCCGGTCACGCCGAGGGTCGGAGCGAGGCCGCCGATTCCGACGGTCACCGGGATCGTGAGGCCCCCATTGGTCAGATCCAGGGTGGCCTCCTCTTCGATCGCCCCTCCGGCGCCGCCACCACCGGTACGGCCGCCACCCCCGCCGGCGACGACGAGATAGGTGATGTCGAGGCTGGTGGGCCCTGACGGCGCCGTGGTAGTCGTGGTGCTGGACGTGGTCGTGGACCCGGGCAATGTGGTGCCCGGCGATGCGGCCGCGGCAACGCCCGGGAGCGCGACGACCGCGACGGCTGCCGCTGCGGCGGCCCCACCGAGCTGCAGGACACGTCGGCGGGTCCAGGCGTCGGTTTCGACGATGCCGAGTTGGATCAGGGCGGCCATCGCCTGGTGGAGGTGCTCGGGTACGTCCTGTGCTCCGGCACGGGCAAGCGCGAATGCGGCCGCTTGGTCACCGACCAGATGGACCGCTTCGTGTCGTCCGGGAAGCAGGACGAGGAATGCGCCCTCGAGTTCTTCTGCGTGTACGTCGTTGGTGATGGTGAAAGTCATGGTCTCCGTCCTCCGTTGCTGTGCCCTCCCCGGACCTCCCAATCTTTTGAGAGTTCCAGTGTCACATTATCACGCGGCGATTGGAGGACGAACGGGAAATCGACGCCGCCACCGTTGCCGTCGACTCTGCTGGACGGCTTCGGGTCCGCCGAAAGCCAGGTCGCTCGTCGTGGCGGGTCGGGGTCAGGCGGCGCGCAGCGGGGTGATGACCTCGTCGACGAATCGGTGGAGGTGCTCGATCTTCTCGTCCAGTGCATACGGGCCGGGGCCGTGGTAGAGCCAGGGCACGGTGATCACGTCGGTGACACCCTGGTCGAACACCGCGCCCATCGCCTCGGCGGTGGCGAGCACCAGTGGGGTGAGCTTCACCTCGAAGCCCCCGGGATCACGATCGGCCGCGTCGAGCTCGGCACGCAGGCGGGTCACCAGGTCGTCGATCTCGGGTGGCGCCACGTTCGCGCCGATCCAGCCGTCGCCGCGGGTGGCCGCGCGACGCAGGGCCGCGTCGGAGTGGCCGCCCACGTAGATCGGCACCGGCTGTTTCGGTGCCGGGCTCATCATGAGTCGGTCGAAGTCGTACTGGTCGCCGTGGTACTCGGCCCAGCCGGGTCGCAGCGTGACCCGGATGATGTCGATGATCTCGTCCAGCCGTTTGCCCCGGGTGCGCATCTGTTCACCCAGCCACGCGAATTCCTCGGGGATCCAGCTCAGCCCGAGTCCGATGGCGATGCGCCCCTCGAACATCGCCGCGAGCGAGCCGAGCATCTTGGCGACCAGCAGCGGCTGGCGCAGTACCACCTTGTAGACGTTGGTGTACAGCGGGATCGATTCGGTGACCGCAGCGATCGCGGGCATCGAGACGAAGGGGTCGACGAAGGGTAGGTCGCCTTCCCAGAAGCGTTTGCCGTCCGCGGTGTAGGGGTAGTCGGCCGAGACGTGTTCGGGGTAGAAGACCGAGTCGGG
>JBDZVK010000190.1:4062-5349 GCA_040255725.1 Actinomycetota bacterium | reverse complement strand
GCGAAGTGGTCCTGGTCGTCCAGGCGGTAGCCGGGCTCGGCGTTGACCAGGTGCAGCAGGTAGGTGCAGGTGGCGAGCACCTCGGCACGGCTGAGCACCGACTGGTTCTCGTCGGGGGTGTCGAGGTCGACCATCGGGAAGAGCTGCGCGATGCGCTCGAGTTCGGCACCGAGCTTGCGGTTCAGCTTGTAGCGGCCGACCCGTGAAAGGTCGTAGCGGCGCGACTCGAAGAAGGCGTTCTGGAAGTAGTTGCGCGACGAGTCCACGGTGGGCGGTTCGCCGGGTCGCACCCGCTTGTAGATCTCGATGAGCGCGTTCTCCTGGATGGTCGCGTTCGGGTTGGACAGGGGCATGTCCCGGTCCTTCTCCCACTGGCCTTCCAGGAAGTCGAAGTGACGGACGAACGCGTCGAGGAACCCGGGGCAGTTCTCCTCGTCGTAGCCCAGCGCGCGGAGCAGCAGGAAGATGGAGAGGCGACGCTTGCGGGCCACACGGGCGCCGGCGGTGATGTCCTTGCCGGGCTTCTGTTCGACGTCGAACTCGATCCACTCACCGCGGTAGGGGTGGATGGTGCCGGTGACCAACTGGTGCTTGGCCAGGTTGCGCAGACGGAACCGCTCACCCGGCTGGAAGATCACGCCCGGGGAGCGCACGAGCTGGGAGACCACGACCCGCTCGGTGCCGTTGATGATGAACGTGCCCCGCTCGGTCATGATCGGAAAATCGCCCATGAACACGGTCTGCGACTTGATCTCGCCGGTGGCCTTGTTCTGGAACTCGGCGCGCACGAAGATCGGCGCGGCGTAGGTCATGTCCTTCTCTTTGCACTCCGCGACCGAGAACTTGGGCGGCGGGCGCAGGTCCTCGTCCTCGGGGTCGAAGGAGAGGTGCAGCTCGAGGGTCTCGGAGTAGTCCCGGATCGGCGAGATGTCGTGGAAGGTGTTCGCCAGGCCCTGGTGCAGGAACCATTCGAAGGATTCCCGCTGGATGGCGATGAGGTCGGGGATCTCGAGCACCTCGTCGAGGTTTCCGAACGAGTAGCGGTCCCGGATGGGCAGACGAGACGTCAAGGTGAGCTCCTCAGCTGCTTGTTGCGCGCGTGGCCACGCTGATGCGCACTGTGCTGGCCGGCCAGGCGGGCGCGTCCGATCTGATGGAGTCCAACAGGCGGGGAAGACGCGACCACGGCAACCGATCATCCTAGAGCGCGCGTGGGGGAAGGACAACCTGGGATTCCCAGATGCCCGGATACGCGGGATCAACCACTACTCCGCGATCAGTTGCTCG
>JBDZVK010000190.1:0-3962 GCA_040255725.1 Actinomycetota bacterium | reverse complement strand
GTCATCGTCGGCAACCGCTGCGACGGCGGCGCGGTCGACGACGGCATCGCCTACCAGTGCCGACCCGGCACGCCAGTGCTCTCGGTTCTCGACCCCGGGTCGACGACCTGGACCGACGTCGACCTCGACCCGGGCTGGGTCACCTTCGACGACGTGCACGTCGTCCCCGCCACCGGCCCGACCACGACCGTCAGCGTGTTCGTCAGGACGCGCCGGCACATGGACGGCGAGCGACGGTTGTTCACCGTCGACACCGACGAGGCGACGTTCACGCCGCAGGCACTGCCGGACGGCTACGTCACCACGCTCCAGGGCGAGGAGTACCAGTGTTTCGGCACCGACGGCCACCAGACGGTGATGCTCACCAGCTCATCGGAGGCCGTCGAAGGCGTCGCTCCGAGTAGGATCTGGTGGCGGTCGTCGCCCGAGGCCGACTGGCAGGACGTCGCGTTGCCCTCGTCGAGTCGGTATCCGGTGGCGCCGTCACGCTGCGACCACGGCGATCTCGTCGTGGGTGTTCCCGGCGACGGCGACCATCAGCATGCACTGGCGCAGGTCCGCTACTTCACGTACCAGCCGACCGAGGGGACGTGGCGGGATGCGACCGCACCGCCCGACGATCACATGCCCCGCGGTGCCGTCGCGGCCGGGTGGGTGCAGGAGCCGGCGGGCGACCGGCGTTGGATCGACGGGCAGATCTGGCGGGTCGACGACCGCGGCACCTATGTGAACACCGACGTGCCCGACCCCCCGCTCGGCTACGTCCGGGCGTCGGTGCCCTGGCGCGACGCCAAGATGGTCGCGCTCGTCGACGACGCCAGCGACCCGAACGACACGGACCTGCCGATGAAGCTTCGCCTCGTCATCGTCGCTGCGGCGCCAGACGGTTCGTGACGGTACCGACCGGGGTCAGTTGCGGCCGAAGACGTGGGGCATCAGCGCGTCGGGGGGAACCACGCCGAGACGACCGTGCTGGAAGTCGTCGACGGCCTGGGCGAGTTCGTCACGGGTGTTCATGACGAAGGGCCCGTACTGCTCCATCGGCTCCCGGATAGGCTCGCCGCCCAACACGAGCACCTCGAGGAACTCGGTGCGGCTGTCCTGGGAAGCATCCGCGGTGATCGTGATGCGGTCACCCGAGCCGAACGCGACCATGTTGCCGGCGGTGACCGGTTCGGCCTCGGTCCCCACGGTTCCGCTTCCGGCGAACACGTAGACGAGGGCGTTGTGGCTCGGCTGCCAGGGCAACGACAGCCGCTCGGACGGGGCGATCGACGCGTGCACGAGACTGATCGGCGTGTGGGTCGACCCCGGCCCGACGTGACCGTCGACGTCGCCGGCGATCACCCGCACCAGCGCCCCGCCGTCGTCGCTGGCGAGCAGCAGCAGGTCACTGCCGGTCACCGGCTGGTACGCGGGCGGCAGCGTCTTGTCGACGGCCGGCAGGTTGACCCAGATCTGGAACCCGTTGAACAGCCCACCGGCCTCGACCAGCGCGGCCGGGGGCGTCTCGATGTGCAGGATCCCCGAGGCCGCGGTCATCCACTGGGTGTCGCCGGGCTCGATGACCCCGCCGCCGCCGTGGGAGTCCTGGTGGAGGAACTGGCCGTCGATCAGGTAGGTGACGGTCTCGAAGCCGCGGTGCGGGTGCCAGTCGGTGCCCTTGGCCTCGCCGACCTCGTATTCGACCTCGCCCATGTGGTCCATCATGATGAAGGGATCGGTGGCCGTGTACGGAAGGCCCGCCATCGTGCGCCGGACGGGAAAGCCCAGTCCCTCGTGACCGGTCGGGCCGGTGGTGATCTGCGCGACGGCACGCTCGGACTCGGTCGGGGCCGCCGGGCGGAGCCGGGGAAGGGTGAGGGTGTCGGCGGTGACGGCGGTCATGGGAATCTCCAAAGTTGGTTGATGCATCAACGAACTGGTCAACAACGGGCGATCGGCGTCTATTCCACCACCGTCCGACCCGGCGCGCCGCCGATCTGCGCCGCATAGTCTCACGCCATGCACGAGACCCCCGACGAGCTCGCCGCACTCGAACACCTGCTGACCACGAGCATCGCCGGCGCCGGGCCGCACCTGCGGAGCATCTTCACCGAAGACCATCGCCCCGACGCCCGCCAGGTGTGCGCGGAGATGACCGGAATGCGTCTGTTGACGGTCGCGACGGTCACCGCGGACGGGCGTCCGATCGCCGGACCACTCGACGGCTACCTGCTCCACGGTGTGCTCTGGGCCAGCTCGTCACCCGAGTCGGTGCGCGTCCGTCACCTGCGGACCCGGCCGGCGGTCAGCGCCACGTACCTGCCCGGCGAACACTTCGCGCTCACCGTGCACGGCCGGGCCGAGGTGCTCGACCTGCACGCCGCCGCCGCCGACGACCTCCGCCAGGCGATGCTGGCGCACTACGTGCCGTTGCAGGGCCAGGCGTTCGCCGACTGGCTCGACACCCTCGACGGCGTCGCCATTCGGATCGACGCCGACAAGATGTTCGCCTTCGCCTCGGTCGCGTCGTGACCGACTCGGCAGCATGATCCGCGCCGGTTCCCGGGACGCCCGCCGCATCCTCACCGTCACGGTGCTCGGATCGGGACTGGTCTTCCTCGACGGCACCGTCGTCAACATCGCGCTTCCGGCGATCGACGCCGACCTGGCGGCCGGACTGTCGGGACTGCAGTGGACGGTCGACGCCTACCTCGTCACGCTCACCGCGCTGCTCCTGCTGGGCGGGTCACTCGGCGACCGCTACGGCCGACGGCGTCTGCTCCAGATCGGGCTCGTCGCGTTCACCGTCGCATCGGTGGCCTGCGGGCTGGCGCCGACCATCCACCTCCTCGTCGCCGCGCGCGCCGTGCAGGGCGTCGGCGGCGCGTTGCTCGTACCCGGCAGCCTCGCGATCATCACGGCGAGCTTCCATCCCGACGACCGGGCCTGGGCGGTCGGCGCGTGGTCGGGCATGGCCGGCGTGTCGACGGCGCTCGCGCCGTTCCTGGGCGGCTGGTTGATCGACGCGGTGTCGTGGCGCGCGGTGTTCTTCATCAACGTGCCCCTCGCCGCGATCGCCCTCGTGCTGGCGGGCGGCGTGCCCGAGTCCCGTGACGACCGGGCACCGCCCCGACTCGACGTGGCCGGAGCCGTGACCGGATCGGTCGCTCTCGGCGCGATCTCGTTCGCGCTCATCGAATCGAACAACGGGATCGGACCGCCCGAGATCGTCGCCGCGATCGTCGGCGTGGCGTGCAGTGTCGCCTTCGTCGTCGTCGAACGCCGCTCGGACCACCCGATGATGCCCACGGGCATCTTCCGGTCACGCCAGTTCGTCGGCGCCAACCTCGCCACCGTCACGATCTACGGGGGCCTGGGCGGCGCGACCTTCCTGGTGGTGCTGCAGTTGCAACTCGTGCTGGGCTATTCGGCGCTGCAGGCGGGCGCGTCGCTGCTGCCGATCAGCGTGCTGCTGCTGTTGTTCTCGGCGCGGGCCGGGCGTCTGTCGGTGCGCACCGGCACCCGGATCCTGATGACGATCGGACCGATCGTGGCCGGGGCCGGTCTGTTCGTGCTGGCACTGGTCGGGCCCGACACCGCGTTCGTCCCCATGATCCTCGGCGGTGCCCTGGTGTTCGCCATCGGCATGGTGCTCACGGTCTCACCGCTCACCGCGACCGTGATGGCCGCCCTCGACGACCACCTCGCCGGCATCGCATCGGGCGTGAACAACGCGGCGTCGCGGGGTGCCGGGCTCATCGCGGTGGCGTTCCTTCCGGCCGTCGTGGGCCTGCACACCGACCTGGCGCCCGGCGACTTCACCGTCGCCTACCGCCACGCCGTGTGGATCTGCGCCGCGCTGTGCATCGTCGGCGGGCTGATCTCGTGGGCGACGATCCGCGATCCGGCCGGCGCCGCGGACCTCACGGCGGGTCCCGGGAGCGTCAAGGCATCCGAACTGCCAGAATGAGGGGACT
>JBDZVK010000189.1:0-5358 GCA_040255725.1 Actinomycetota bacterium | reverse complement strand
CTCGGCCAGGGCGGGATCTCCCAGTCGTGGTCGATCGCCACCGAGGTGAGCTTCTATCTGCTCCTGCCCTTCTGGGCGCTGCTGATCGGCAGGATCGCCCGCCGTCGGGCGAACCGGTTCCGCATCGAACTCATCGGCATCGTGGCGCTGTTCGTATTCGGCTACCTGTCGAGGTGGTGGTTCTCGCACCTCTCGGCGTACGCGGTGGCGCCGATTCCCGGTCTGCTGCCCCAGGGGGTGACCTGGCGGGCGGTGTCGTTCACGTGGCTGCCCAACCAGATCGACTTCTTCGCGATCGGCATGGCGGTCGCCGCGATCCACGCGTGGGCGAGCCGGAACGGCACGCTCGACCGCCTGGCCCGGTGGACCCGCCTGCCCAGCTTGTGGTGGCTCGCGGCGCTCGCGGTCTACGCGGTCATCACCTACGGGCTCGGCGACAACCCGGCCGACTACAAGAGCAGCTACTGGCAGGTCCGGTCCGTGCTCTACGGGCTTCTCGGGTTCACGATGATCGTGCCCCTCGTCGTGGGCGACCAGTCGCGGGGCCTCATCCGACGCTTCGTCACCTGGAAGCCGATCTGGTGGGTGGGCGTGGTCTCCTACGGCTTCTACCTGTGGCACCTGAGCTTGATGGAACGCCTCGTGACGATGCCGTCGCCGACCGGCGGCCCGCCCCAGTGGACCGGCATCCGTGGCTGGACCCTGCAGAACGCGAACGTGTTCGGTCTGCTCGTCGGGGCGTTCGTGCTCGGGCTCACCGTTGCCGGGGTGAGCTGGTACGTGGTCGAGAAGCCCCTGTTGCGCTTCAAAGGGATCGTCGGTGGCCGGCGGGCGCGTCGACCCGAGGATCGACCCGACCCCCCCGATGTCAGACCTTCTCGAGCATCAGCACCAGATTCCACGTGACGATCTCGCGCACGACGGGAACCTCGACGACCCATTGGGCCCACCACGGGTGGTAGCGCGGGATCGCGGTGATCAGCCTCGCATCACCGCAATTCCGCGCCCAGCGCAACGCCTCGCCGACCGACACCGCGAACAGCGACTCGCCGTACCGGTTCTTCGCCGGTTTGCCGGTGCGGGCCTCGTAGCGGCGCGCCGCGTGCTCGCCGCCGAGGTAGTGCCACGGGGCCGTCTCGTGGCCGCCCCAGGGTGACAACCAGTTCGTGTACGACAGGTACACGATCCCGCCCGGCCGGGTGACCCGCACCATCTCGTCGGCCATCGTCCACGGCGAGGGCACGTGCTCGAGCACGTTCGACGAGAAGGTGATGTCGAACGATCCGTCCGCGAAGGGCATCTCGAGTGCGCTGGCGATCGCGATGCCCGTTGGTGGTTCGCCCCGCCAGGTGAGCTCACCGAGGTCGTATTCGATGCCGTAGCACGTCGCGCCGGCGGCGCGCATCGCCCGGGTCATGTACCCCGCGCCGGTGCCGACGTCGAGCGACGTGGCACCCGCCGGGTCGATGTGGTCGCGCAACTGGTCGACCATGTCGTCCGCGAGCAGGCCGTAGAAGCCGTCGGGGTCGGTCTGTTCGGTGCGGAACCCGCTGAGCAGCCGGACCGATCGCCGAAGGGTGGCCCGGGTGTCACGTCCAGCAGTCTCGGTGCGCGGCATCGCAGCGACGATAGCCGTGGCGACCCGGAGAACTCCGACACGGCGTCGCCCCGGTGGCCACGCCAAGAGTCGTGAACACCGACGTACGCGTCGCGTCTAAGGTCGGCGCCATGCATCAGGGGATCTTCCGCATCGGTCGTGCCGCGCTCGTCGCCGCCCTCACCGTGGTCGCGCTCGTCGGCGTGAGCACCACGAAGGTGACGTCCCCAGCGGACGCGGCCCAGCCCTCGTCGACCTATGAGGTGTTCACGGGCAGCGTCGACGACTTCTACCACGTCCCCGACCCACTGCCGCCGGGCGCGCCCGGCAGGTTGATCAGGGTGCAGACCGTGTCGACGTCGGCCGAGAGCACGACGATGCGGATCATGTACCACTCGGTCGACGGCGCCGGCCGTGACCGGGCGGTGACCGGCACGCTCACGTTCCCGAACGGTCCCGCCCCCACCGGCGGCTGGCCGGTCATGTCGATCGCGAACGGCACCGTCGGTCTCGGCCCGAAGTGCGCGCCCAGCCGGGGCGACCGCGGGGTCTACGACTTCGGGATCGGTGGTGTCGCCGTCGCGTCCGACTACATCGGCGAGGGTCCCGTCGGCGAGGTCCAGGCGTATCTGTCACGACCAAGCGAGGGCCACAGCGTGCTCGACGCGGTGCGCGCCGCCCGCAACTACGGCGACGCCCACGCGGGGTCGCGTTTCGTGGTGCTGGGGGGCTCCCAGGGCGGCCACGGCGCCCTGTCGGCGAGTGAGCTCGCACCGACGTACGCGCCCGAGCTCGACCTGCTCGGCACCGTCGCGCTCGCACCGGCGGCGATGTTCGACCGAACCTACGGCGCCCTCGACGAGATCGTCACGAGGGTCGTCACCGCGATGGGCATGGTGGGCTTGGCGAGTGAGCATCCCGACATCGACCTGGCCGACTACGCCGGCCCGGCCGCGCTGGGTGCCTTCGCCCAGATGCGCACCGAATGCCGCGAGGAGATCATCTCGACGGTGCTCGGCGTACCCGGCGAGTTCTTCACCCACGATCCACGCACGACCGAACCGGCGCGGTCGATCATGCTCGCCAACGACGTCGGCAACGTCGCGGCGCCCTCACCGGTGCTCCTTGTCCAGGGCACCGCGGACGTCACGGTCGACCCGCGCCGGACCGACGACCTGTTCGCCCGCATGTGCGGCGTCGGCCAGGTGACCGAGTATCTGAAAGTGCCCGGCGCCGACCACGGCAACGTCACCCAGATGGCGATGACCGAGATCCAGGACTGGTTGGCCGCCCGTCTCGCCGGCGAGCCGGCACCCGACACGTGCGGCGAGGCGCCGCCGGTCACGACCACGACGACCACGTCGGCGCCACCGACGACTCCCCCGTCGTCGACCTCCACGCTGCCGGTGTCGACCACGGCTCCGAGTGCGTCGTCGACGTCGGTCGCGGTCGCGCCGGTGGCGCAACAGCGGGGCGGTTCGAGCGGATCGGGGTCGGCCGGTGGCGAGGGCACGCTCGCCACGACCGGGACGCGGACCAGCCTGCTCGGGGCGATCGCGCTGGGCTGTGTCGCCGCAGGGGCGGTGCTGGTCGCGGCCGAACGTCGCCGGTTCAGTCGGCGGTGACGACGAGGTTGTCCTCGCCGACGACGACCTCACCGTCGAAGTGCGCCGCCGCCAACGCGCGCCACTCGTCTTCGGTGCCGGGGGCCGGTGAGGGGACCATGTGGGTCATCACCAGCTTGCGCACCCCGGCGCGGGCCGCGGTCTGCGCGGCGGTCTCGACCGTGGAGTGGTAGTCGAGGATGTCGGTGAAGCGCTGGTAGCCGATGGGCCGGATCAGGTCCTCGCGGACCACGGTCTGCACGTAGACGTCCGCGCCGGCACACAGCTCGTCGAGGCCGTCACAGCTGACCCCGTCGCCACCCATGACCACGACCTTGCCGGCGTCGTCGATCCGGTAGCCGACGGTCGGCTCGACCGGCTTGTGGTCGGTCCGGCCGACGGTGACCGCGAGGTCGCCGACGGTGAAGGTGGCACCGGGTTCGACCTCGTGCACGACGATCTCGGGTGGGGCTTCCAGGTCGTCGTGGTGGGCGATCCGGTAGCCCATGTCGGTGGCGAGCATCGCCTCCATGCCTTCGACGACGGCCTTGGTGCCTGGAGGTCCGTAGACGACCTGGGGTTTGGCCACCGGTGAGGTGACCCAGGCGGTGGTGACCACGTCGTTCAGCGCACACAGGTGGTCGCTGTGCAGGTGGGTGAGCAGCACCGCGTCGAGCATCGGGGCGGCGACCCCGGCGGCGGCCAGGCGCATCACCACGCCGCGACCGGCGTCGACGAGCACGCATGCGCCGTCGGACTGCACGAGCGAGGAGGGTCCGGCACGGTTCGGGTCAGGGATCGGGCTTCCGGTCCCCAAAAGGGTCACGCGCAGATTCGTCATGGCGGCCAAAGCTAGGTACTGCAATCCCGACTGTCAATAGTTTCGCGTCCGTGCCCGCGGGCACGGTTGCGGACTGCTCGTCAGTCGAACGCGAGCCCTTCGAACTCGCCGGTGTCGCGCCACGCTGCGATGTGGTCGAAGAACCCGACGGGGCCCTGGGGATAGCCGCCGGCCATCAGTCCGTCGCGCACCACCACGTCCTGGCCCTCGTTGTTGTAGTAGCCGGGGGTGCAGTCGGGACCGCCGAGGATCCCGCTGGTCTGGGTGACCAGCATGTCGACCCAGGCCGACTCGGCCTGCTCGGTGACCTCGACGGTCGTGGCGCCGAGCGATTCGGCGTGGGCGACGACCTTCGACACGGTCTTCGCCGCGTCGGTGAGGTTGTGGGTGATGTTCGAGATGAGGTTGGCGCCCTGGCTCATGCCGATGATGAACAGGTTGGGGAAACCGTGCACGTGGTTGCCGTGCAAGGTGCGCATGCCGGCCTCCCAGTGCTCCGACAGGCGGCGACCGTCGCGTCCGGTCACGTCGAAACCCCAGCGCCGCTGGGTGCGGGTGCCGACCTCGAAGCCGGTCGCGAAGATCAGGTAGTCGAGGTCGTAGTGCTCGTCGGCGACCCACACCCCCTCCGCGTCGATGGCGCGCACGCCCTTGCCGTCGGTGTCGACCAGATGCACGTTGGGCCGGTTGTAGGTCTGGAGGTACTCGTCGTGGAAGCACGGCCGCTTGCAGAGCTGGCGGTACCACGGTTTGAGCGCCTCGGCGGTGGCGGGGTCCTCGACGATCGCATCGACCCGGGCGCGGATCTCGGTCATCTTCTCGTCGTCTGATTCCTCGTACGCGAGGCGGAACATCTCCTCGAAGTTCATCTCGCCGTCGCCGTGACCGGCGCCGTTGCCGACCATCTCGACGACCTTGTCGCGGATGCGCTTGGAGATGTCGGTCCAACCGTCCTGTACGAGGTCGACGTCGGTGAAGCCGCCGGTCTGCAGGATCGTGAAGTTGCGCCGCCACTCCTCCTGCCAGCCGGGCTCGAGCGTGGCGAACCAGTCGGGGTCGATCGGGCGGTTGTTGCGTTCGTCGATCGCGGACGGGGTGCGTTGGAACACGAACAGCTCCCCCGAGTCGCGCCCGAGCGCGGGGATGCACTGCACCGCGGAGGCGCCGGTGCCGATGATCCCGACCCGCTTGCCGTGCAGGTTCGTCATCGGCGAGCCCTCGGGGTCTCCCCCGGTGATCGCGTAGTTCCACCGGCTGGCCAGGAACGTCGGCCCGGCGAAGTCGCCGATGCCGGGGATGCCCGGCAGCTTGGGTCG
>JBDZVK010000188.1:0-5373 GCA_040255725.1 Actinomycetota bacterium | reverse complement strand
CTACCGCGCGACCCAGCCGGCGGGTCGGCCAGTCATCCGCAGCGGCCACGGCGAAACCCGGTACCGGTCACGGTTCGTGCAGCGCTCGCACCCCTGCGCCACCCGCAGCAGACGAGCACCGCGACCCGGGTGCACGAATGCCGGCTTCGGCACGCCCGACGCGTGACCGGACCTGCCGGCGTCGGCGTGCCCGCGGGCAGCACGAGCGGCTACGAGGACGACGGGATCGCGGGCGCGTCCGCAGGGTCGACCAGGTCGTAGACGACGTGGCCCGAAGCGATGAGCAGGTTGCCGTTGCGGGTGAACGCGACCGCCTTCGCAGACAGGTCGAGATCCGCGCCGCTTCCCGACTGGCGCTTCGTCCCCGGGTCAGGGGTGCCCGATCCGGCGATGAAGGCGACCGAGCCGTTCGGACTCGACCGGAACACCTGATTGCCGTCGTACGCGGTGGTCGGTGACCCGTACGTGGTCCCGTAGATGCTGCCGTCCGCTCCGGCGGCCTGCGGGACCAGCAGGGGCCCATCGGAGCCCAGTGACGTGGCGGTGGCCGAGCCGTGGTCGACATCGACGCGTCGGAGGGTTCCGTCGTCGAGTTCGGTGAAGGTCACGTAGTGCTCAGGCCCGACGCGCACCAGCCCCACCGGAATGCTGCTGATCAAGCCGCTCAGGTCCGCGATCACCTGGTCGCCGTTCGTGTCGATTCGACGCAGTTCGGTGACCGACTGGTTGTAAACCATGTCGCCGTCGACGGCCTCGACCGGGCGTTGGGCGACGTAGGTCATCACACCATCGGCCTCCGCGCTGATCCCGGAAACGAACCCGGTCGGGACCGTCGGCACCTTCGAGATGGAGCCGGTCGTGGCGTCGATGCGACGGACGGTCCCATACGACGCATTCGCGAAGTACACGTTGCCGTCGGGATCGACCTGCAGGCCCGCACCAATTGGCGCGATCACCACGTCGATGGACGCGTCCGTGGCCGGACCGCCGTCACCCGATTCGCCGCAGGTGCCGTTGCCCGCATACCGGGTCGCGCGCCCGTCCGCCACCAGCATGATCGTGCAGCTGTCGGAGTCGTATGCGAGATAACCACGCGCACCGAGATCAGCGAGTGCCGCGGGTGAACCCAGCGAGACGTCGGCCGCGGCAACGCCGGGCGGGCCACCGGGCACGCTGCCCGAGCCGTCGCCGGTACCCAGCACCGGGTTCACCCAACCCGGATCACAGCCCACACACCCACCCACCACGATCGCCAATGCCGCCAACAACCCGAGACGTCTCCGCATCGAACACTCCTATCCTCTCACGAGATGGCATCGAGCATAGACGTCACGGGTCTCGGAGACCATTGCGGCGCCGAACTTGCGCATCGAGAGTGTGGTCACTCGGTCGGCCCGATCCAGGGCTCGCAGCCGTGGAGCTTGCCGATGCGCCCGCACGGGCCATCTGCTTCGGCCGGCGGACGAGCCGTCGCCGGGTCGACCGGTGACCACACCGAGAACCCACCGGCGGGGCAGGGCCTGTAGGTTTTCGGCGATGGCCGACTCTCCCCATGCCGCGATCGCGACGACCGTCGGCGACGCGATCCACCCCTGGACCCCGAACCCGTCCCCCGCTCCCGAATGGTTCCGCGATGCGCTCGCCGTGCCCGCCGAGTCACACACGGTCGATGTCGAAGGCGCCACCATCGCCTACCGGACATGGGGCCGACCCGGCATGCCCGGGCTCGTGTTCATCCACGGCGGCGGTGCCCACAACTACTGGTGGACCCACATCGCCGCGTTGTTCGCCCACGACCACCGGGTCGCCGCCCTCGACCTGACCGGCCACGGCGATTCGGACCATCGCTCCAGCTACTCGGTCGAGGGGTGGACCCGTGAAGTGATGGCCGTCGCCGACGCTTCCGACTTCGCCGGCCCGCCCGTCGTGATCGGCCACTCCATGGGTGGCATGGTCGCCATCGTCACCGCGGCCCTCACCGAAGATGGCCGCCTCGCCGGCGCGATCGTCGGCGACTCTCCCGTCGCCGAACCCGACCCCGAGGTCGCCTCGGCCCGCCTCGGCGTGTTCCGCCAGGCAAAGATCTACCCCACCATCGATGCGGCGCTTCCGCATTTCCGGACCGTGCCCACCCAACAGCACTACCTCGACTATGTCGTCGACCACGTCGCCCGGCACTCGCTGCGCCACACCGACGAAGGCTGGCGCTGGAAGTTCGACCCCAACCTGTTCTCCGCGTTCGCCGGCGACCCCCGCGGCATCGCGTTGCCCTACCTCGGCGACATCCGCTGCCGTCTCGCCCTGCTGCGGTTCGAGAAGGGTCTCGTCACCGAGGACATCAGCCAGTTCATGTACGACCGCATGGGTCGCGTCACCCCGGTGATCGCGGTGCCCGAGACCGGCCACCACGCGATGCTCGACCAACCACTGCTGCTCATCACCGCGATCCGGGCGCTGCTCGCCGATTGGGACCACTCCACGCCCCTGCTGCGCGGGCGTGACCAGGTGGCCTCGTGAGCGCGCCCACGCCCATCGCGATCGCGCCCGAACCGGCCCGGAACTCGTGGCTCGCCGACGCGGTCGAAGCCGGCGGTGGCACCGTCGTCGACCCGGCCGACGCCACCGGTGTGGTCTGGGCGGTCCCGAAACACCCCGACCGCCTCGAAGCGCTCCTCGCCTCGCACCCCGGCATCGAATGGGTCCAGCTGCCCTTCGCCGGGATCGAGACCTTCACCCACCTGCTGCGCGACGGTCGGACCTGGACCTGTGGCAAAGGCGTCTACGCCGACCCGGTGGCCGAACTCGCCCTCGGTCTGCTACTGGCCGGCATGCGCGGCGTGGGCACCTACGCCCGCCGCACGAGCTGGGAGAAGGCCGACGCGAACGAACTCGGCCACAACCTGATCGGCGCGAAGGTCACGATCCTCGGCGGCGGCGGCATCGCCCGGGCGCTCATCACCCTGCTCTCGGGCTTCGGGGTCACCACCACCGCGTTGCGCCGACAGGCCGACGACCCCGTGCCCGGCGCCGACCGCACCCTCGGCCTCGACCGTCTGCACGACGCCCTCGCCGACGCCGACGCCGTCGTGTTGGCACTGGCGATGACCCCCGCGACCCGGGGGATCATCGACGCCGCGGCCCTCGACGCGATGGCCGACCACGCCTGGCTCGTCAACGTCGCCCGCGGACCCCACGTCGTCACCGACGCCCTCGTCGACGCGCTGCGCGACGATCGGATCGGCGGCGCCGGGCTCGATGTGACCGACCCCGAACCGCTGCCCGACGGCCACCCGCTCTGGACCCTGCCGAACGCGATCATCACCCCGCACGTGGGCAACACCCCCGCAATGGCGGTGCCGCTGCTGGGCGCGCGGGTCACCGAGAACGTGCGCCGGTTCGCGGCCGGCGACGAGCTGATCGGCCTCGTCGACCCCGAACTCGGCTACTGAACCGACCCGTCCGGACCGCCGGTGGCGCCGGCGTGGCGTCGGTCGCGTTCACGTGCCGCGAGCACGACGGCGATGCCACCCAACGCGGCCAGACCCCCGGCCGTGGCCCAGTTGTCGAGCGGCGAACCGGTCTTGGGCAGCGACCCGGTCGGCACGCCGTCGCCGGTCTCGGTACCCCACCGCGGCCCCGCATCGGTGCCGTCGGGCAGGGTCGTCGCCGCTTCGGCGAGCGTCGTCGACGAGAGGATGCTGGTCGACGACGACGAGGCAACTGACGTCGACGTCGTCGACGATGTCGACGACGTGGTGGTGGTCGTCGTCGTGACGATCGGCTGGGGCGGGGGCGGCACCGCCGAACAGGTGCTGCCCGAAGCAGGCAGCCCGGCCGCGGCCAACACGGGCGGCTCCGCGAAGGGCACCCCGTCGAAGTCGAAGCAGTCCAGCAGGTCGTCCGCGTTCGCGTCTCGGTAGGTCATCGCCTCGAGGTTCCACTTCGTCTCGATGAACTTGAGGATCGAGGTGTGGTCGTGCACCACGTGCGACACGTAGTCGGCACGGGCGAACGGCGAGATCACGAAACCGGGCACCCGCATGCCGTAACGGTCGAACGCGCCCGGCTGGTCGGGCGGCGACGTGATCCGCGGTGCGATGTCGTCGGGTACCGGCGCCGGCGGCGGTGGCACATGGTCGTAGTAGCCGCCGTGCTCGTCGTAGGTGAAGAACAACGCGGTTTCCGGCCACTGGGGTGACTGCATGAGGGCATCGACGATCGTCGCCGAGTAGGCCTCTCCCAGTTGGATGTCGTTGGGCCGTTCCTCGGAGTACGCGGTGTTGCCGGGCGAGACGATGCTCACCTGGGGAAGGGTGCCGTGGGCGCAGTCGGCGAGGAAGTCGTCGAAGGTGAACACGTGATCCTGGTTCGCCTGGAAGAAGTCCGGGAACAACAGGATGTCGGGCAGGTCGAACGCGTAGTCCTTCCAGGTGATCCCCGCATCGTTCAAGCGGTCCCAGATGATGCCGTTGGGCGCGTCGGGGGTGGCGAGGACCTCGGTCACGTCGGTCGACACGATGCCCAACGACGTGGCCGCCTGCAGGTACCGACGGTTCGGGAACGTCTGGGCCAGCACCGAACAGAACCACCGGTCACAGATCGGAAAGGTGTGCGCGAGCGAGTCGTAGAAGGGCAGGTCCTCGGGCATCCAGTAGGTCATCGAGCCGACCGCGCCCCCGGCGGCACGGATGAACCCGTCCATCGCGCCGTCGTCGTAGGAGAGATGGCTGGCGTTCCACGACTGGCTGGTGCAGCGTGCCGTGTCGCAGAACCGGGTCGCCCGGGTCAGCGTGTAGGCGTCGCCGTTCAGGTCGGGGTTCGCGTTCGTCGGCGTGCCGCCGGGCCCGATCGTCAGCCCGTCGCCGATGCCCGACATGCCGAAGTAGTGGTCGAAGGACCGGTTCTCCTGCATGTAGATCACGATGTGTTCGACCTGGGGCACCAGGTCGGCGCCGATCGGTTTGGACGGATCCGGGCGCGAACCCGGACCGAGCGCTCGGGCCATGCGCCGCTGGGCCTGCGTCGACCAGGCGGGGCCCATCCGTGATGCGGCCGCAGCGAACGCGGCAGAGGCCCCCAGGCCCTGCAGCATCCGGCGGCGGGAGATGCCGTGGTTTGCCATTGGCGATGATCCTAGGCACCCGGCGCGTCGTGTCGGAGGACAATACAGATGATGGCGCGCACACCCACCGGCGGCCGTGGAGCGCCGATCGTGAACCCGCCAGCCCTCGGCCTCAGGAACGCCCGAAACGGTCGATGGCCCGGAGCACGGCCACGTCGTCGATCACCTTCGAAAACGACACCTTCTCGCTGGCGAGGTTGAGCATCACCAACACGACCAGCACGATCACCTGGGCGAGCCAGTCGGTCGTG
>JBDZVK010000187.1:0-5395 GCA_040255725.1 Actinomycetota bacterium | reverse complement strand
GGCTGCACGGCATGCCCGGTCCTGCGGAGCTGCCGACACACAAGGCTACTCCGCGTGCGTCGAGCTCGTCGCGCCGTGGCCGATCGGGGGCATGTTCGGAGAACGTTCCGGCACCAACGCGCGGGCGCGATGCTGGTTGCCTTCGGTCGATCGGTGACCGAGCCGGTGGTCGCCGTCGTAGACGCGCACACCGAGCGCGCCGAGATGTACTGTCGTTGCGGCGACGACAACGTCGCATGACTGATCGGTCGGACCCTGGCGGGTTGCGGGAAAGGAAGAGATCATGGGTGGAGTTCGTCGGCGGTCGATCGCACTCGGCGCGGTGCTCATGGTGACGGCAACGGCATGCCAGCCGTCGGCATTGTTCGGATGGGGTGCCGATGCCAGCGGTCAGGTGGGTCGGGGAAGCACGGGACAGCAACGCACACCGGTTTCGATCGACGCGCCGTACCGTGACATCTCCTCGGGTGGGATGCTCGGCGCCGCGGTGGACACCGAGGGATCGTTGTGGCAGTGGGGCCGCCAACCCACCAACGGCGGACAGCTCGTGACCCGCGCGGTGCCCGAGCGGCTGGAGGTGCCGGGGGAGACGTTCGCATCGGTCTCGCAGGGCACCGATCATCTGCTGGCGCTGACCCCCGAACGGCGTCTCATCTGCATCGGCCAGGACGACACCGGCCAATGCTCGTCGAGCGAGCTGGACCGGTACACGACCGGCTTCCAGAACACCTGGTTCGACGGGACGACGCGTCGGAGCGACTGGCGCCGCGCCGCGGCGGGTGATCGCTTCAGTCTCGCCATCGCCGCGGATGGTTCGCTCTGGGCCTGGGGAGACAACAACTTCGGTCGGCTCGGCCTCGGCCTGGACCCCGCGACGTACCCGGCGACGTATGCAGAGTCCCGGGTCGGGTCCGGGCTCTGGACGGACGTGTCCGCAGGGGCCGATCATGCGCTCGGCATCGCAGCCGACGGCACGCTGTGGGCTTGGGGCGACAACGACCACGGCCAGCTCGGCGTGTCGCCGGAGGCACTCCCCGAAGCCCATGCCCCGACGCAGATCGGCGTGGCCGACGACTGGACGTCGGTCAGCGCCGGCTACGGGTATTCGCTGGCCCGACGCGCGGACGGCACGCTCTGGGCGTGGGGGCGCAACGATGTCGGTCAGCTCGGGATCGGCACGACCGTCGAAACCGACACCCCGACACCGGTGGGTTCGGCCGGTGACTGGAAACAGGTCAGCGCCGGGCGACTCCACGTGCTGGCCCTGAAGGTCGACGGCAGTCTCTGGGCCTGGGGCGACGACGAATTCGGGCTGCTCGGTGACGGGCACGCGACCAGTGATCTGTTGTACGAGATCGCCGGTTGTGAACCCGGCATGCCGGCCGTCCGGTCCACCCCGGCACGGGTCGGATCGGCGACCGGGTGGCAGGTCGTTGCTGCGGGCGACTGCACATCCGCGGCCATTCACGGCTCGGGAGCGCTGCGGGCGGCATGGGGCATCAACCAAGACAACCAGTCGGGCGATGGCACCTCTGCTTCGACCGGGTCGGTCACCGACGTCGCGCCGGTGCACGACTGGCGGTCGGTGCACGAAGGCCGGGACCATTCGGTCGGCATCCGCGCCGATGGCACCCTGTGGACCTGGGGTGGGAACACCTTCGGCCAACTCGGTGACGACACCGTCGTGGCGCACCGGGCACCGACCGCGGTCGGGAGCACCACCTGGATCGACGCCGCCGCCGGCGACGGCTTCACGATCGCGGTGCGCAGCGACAAGACCCTGTGGGCCTGGGGCCGCAACGACGCAGGTCAACTCGGCGACGGGACCACGATCGACCGGCATGCGCCCGTGCAGATCGGCGTCGACAACTCCTGGATCGACGCGTCGGCCGGGAGCGATCACGCGCTGGCCCGTCGTTCCGACGGCACCATCTGGGCCTGGGGAGCGAACGACTTCGGCCAGCTCGGCGACGGCACCACCGACGCACACCTGGTTCCCGCACCGATCGGAACCGATCGGTGGACGTCGATCAGTGCCGGCTCGGGAGACAGCCTCGCCCTACGCGCCGACGGCACCCTGTGGGCATGGGGATTGAACGCCTGTGGCGAGCTGGGCGACGGCACGACCTCCACGCGCACGGCGCCGACGCCGGTCGGCGGCGACTGGACGTGGACGGCGGCATCCGCAGGCCGTCTCCACTCCGCCGCCGTGCGCTCGGACGGTACCCTGTGGGCATGGGGTCGGAACGCCGACGGCCGGCTGGGCGACGGCACGACCATCGATCGTCATGCACCGGTCCAGGTCGGCGACGCCACCACCTGGCGGTATGTGAGCGCCGGCTACGACTCGACGGTCGCCACGCGAACCGACGGCACCCTCTGGGTCTGGGGCGACGATTCGGTGGGGCAGTTGGGCGACGGGTCGACGGTCGACCGTCACGAGCCCGTCCAGCTGGGGTCGGCCCACACCTGGGGAGACATCGCCGACGGATCGACCCGGCGCACCGCTCTGGCACTGCGCAATTGACTCGAGGCGCCGCGCGCCACCCCGAGCAACACGACACTCTCCGCACGATATGGATTACCGACAGTGACGCGGATGTGACGTCCGGGCCCGGATTGCTGGTGGAACCGGAGCGGCCCGTGTGACGGCGTGAGTCCTGGTGTCCTGGAGTTCAGGCCATGTCTCGGTCGACTTGGCGATGTCCAGCCCCGCCGGCTTGTGGCCGGCGCCGGGTCTCCGTCGGACGCAGGGATCGGCTCGGTTTTCGTAGCGCCGGTTGCCGGCGCGATGGCGCTGCTGGATTCAGGGGCCGATGACCGTCGCGAAGGGCAGCCCGACCACGGCAACCGGTGTGGGCGAGCCGGTGGTGGTGCCGTTGCCGAGTTCGCCGTGCCCGTTGCCTCCCCAGCAGCGGATGGTCCGGTCGACCGTGCGAGCACAGGTGTGGTCGTGACCGGCGGTGACGGTGGCGACATCCTTCAGATCGGTGACCTGGACCGGGACGCTCGAGTCGTCGGTGGTGCCATCGCCGAGTTGCCCGCTGTCGCCGTCTCCCCAGCAGTGCACGGTCCGGTCGGCGGTGAGCGCGCAGGTGTGGTCGCCGCCGGCGGTGACGGCGGTGACACCGTCGAGGTCGGTGACGTCGACCGGAACGTGAGCTTGGGTGGTGGTGCCGTTGCCGAGCTGGCCGTGGCCGTTGTTGCCCCAGCAGTGGAGCGCCCGGTCGGCGGTGAGGGCGCAGGTGTGGTCGCTGCCGACGGCGATCGCGATCACATCGGTGAGGCCGGTGACCAGGCCGGGGACAGGCTGGTCCATGAGGCCGCCGTTGCCGAGTTGCCCGAGGGCGCCCCAGCCCCAACAGTGGACGGTCCGATCGACCGTGAGGGCGCAGGTGTGGCTCCGGCCGGCGGCGATGGCGGTGACGTCGGTGAGCCCGGCGACCTGGACCGGGACGCTCGAGGCGTCGGTGGTGCCGTTGCCGAGTTGGCCGTCGCCGTTGTCGCCCCAGCAGTCAACGGTTCGGTCGGCGGTGAGCGCGCAGGTGTGCTCGCTTCCGGCGGCGAGGGCGGTGACGTCGGTGAGCCCGGTGACCTGGACCGGGACGCTCGTGGCGTCGGTGGTGCCGTTGCCGAGTTGGCCGAGAGCGTTTTCGCCCCAGCAGTCGACCGTCTGCGCGGTGGTGAGGGCGCAGGTGTGGAACCAGCCGGTGGCGACGGCGGTGACGTGGGTGAGATCGGCGACTTCGACCGGGGCGTCGGAGCCGGTGCCGTTGCCGTTGCCGAGTTGGCCGAAGTCGTCGTCTCCCCAGCACTCGACGGTGGCGTCGGTGGTGAGGGCGCAGGTGTGCCCGTCGCCGGCGGCGATCTGGGTGGGTCCGGTGACGGTCAGGGTGCCGACGTCGGTGACGGTGCCGGGCGACGCCGCGATCCGGGTGGGGTTGATGCCGCCGAGCGTGGCCGGACCGTGGTCGGCGCCCGCCACGACGATGGCGACGTCGGCCTGTGGCGACACGCCGATGTCGAAGCTGCCGTCTGCCGCGGTCCAGTCGAAGCCCACGACATCGCCGCTCGGGTCGGTCGCGGCGACGACGATCCCCGATCGAGCACGGTGGTCGGCAGCGTCGACGATCGTGCCGGTGATGTCGGCGGCGTCGGTGTCGGTGAGGTCCAGTCGGGTTGCATCACCAGTGACGGCGATCGGAGTGGCGGTGGCGTAGTCGGTGCCGCCGTACCAGGAGTCACCGGCACGGACCCGGTAGGTGCCGTCGGCCAGGTCGCCGGCGTCGATTTCGAAGTCGCCGTTCAAGTTGGTGGTCGCCGAGGCGACCGGGTCGGTCGCGTCCGCGTACACCGAGACCGCGACGTGGCTCACGCCGGCACCGTGCGCGGAGGTGACGGTGCCGTAAAGGGCGATGTCGGGGGTGGGGTCGCAGCCGGTGAGCAGCCCGCCGACGAGTACCAGTGCGGCGATCGATGCCGCGATCCGGCGTCCATGGGACGGCCCTGAGATATTCGGGGTCTTCATGCGCGCGGCCTCCTGCCGTCGAAACGATCCGTGCACATCGCTCGCCGATGTGATGGAGTGCCGATGGTACGCGATCGGGAGGGCGCGTGTCTCAGAGGTCGACCGCTGGTTCACCGCCCGGCGCGCGATCGGCGCGTTTGGCGTCGCGGCGGTCGGCCCAGCGGTGCACGGCCAGCGCGAGCTGCCAGCCCAACAGGGTCCCCACCCCAAGGGTCACCAACCCACCGACCGCGTCGAGCCAGTAGTGGTTGGCCGTGACGAGGATGCAGAACAGGGTCGCGAACGGGTACAGGATCACCAGGGCCTTCACCCAGCGGCGGCGGGCCCGTGGCGCCACGACGATCGCGCACCACGTCGACCAGCCGATGTGCAGGCTCGGCATCGCCGCGAACTGGTTCGACACGTGCGCCATCGCGTCGCTGCCGAAACTCCACAGCCCACCGAAGTGGGCGAGGGTGTCGTTGAACCCGAACTGATGACAGGCGAGGCGCGGGTTCGCCGCCACGATCGACGCGGGCAGGCTGCAGCCGCCGAACTCGCCGTGGTAGCCGAGCAGCCGCGGGGGCATGAGCGAGAACGAGGCGAACCCGACCAGGGCGAGCACCGTGGTCAACGCCGGTAGAGGCGTGCGGGTTCTCGGTCAAGTCGTGTTCGGGTTCGGCCCGGCTCGGGTAGCCCGACGTGCCGCCGTCTTGGCGGCTGGTGACGAGCGATCTGCAACGTCCCGCACAGAGGTCCTGCAACCTCCGGTTTAGCAGACCTGCAGGTTCCGGCGTAGGGACCCTGCAACCTCCGGCATAGAAGGCGCCGATCGCTACGATGGGCGTATGGATACGAGCAAGGTCCTCGGTCACACCTACCACGCCA